>JBGPBG010000106.1:0-3492 GCA_041481105.1 Candidatus Aenigmatarchaeota archaeon | reverse complement strand
GGTCCATTCCCACATCCCCATAAACAACAGGAAGCATGCCGGATTCGAGCATTTTTTCTATGGATTTGGTATAGCCGTCCACTATCTTTATGTTCCTTGCAATGCAGAAGGATGAGGGCTGCACGGAAATCGCATTTTCCCCTGCATCAAGCAGGGCCTTCACAACTATTCGGTTTAGTCTTGCTGCGGCATCCTGGACGAGAGCAACTCCCCTCGCACTATCCTTCGAGATAAATCCCTTGTGAGTCTCGTACCTCTTTGCAGGCTCGTGGTGATAGGAGCCCCCGCCATGCCCAACCAAAATCTTTAATCCTTTTTTCCTTGAATTGTGTATCTCCAAAGCAAGGCGCTTTATTACCTCCGGCCTCTCAGTGAACGGCCTGGACTTGTCCGTTATCAGGGAGCCGCCAAGCTTGACAAAAATCAATCCTTTCATAATGACACCTAGAAGAGTATTGTGTTAAGTTGCTTATAATGCTAGAACCCGAAGGTTTTTGGGTTTTTGAGTTCGTGAGCGAGCGACCATAAGGTTTATAAATACCACTGATAAGTGGTCAATATGAAATTTATTAAATTCAGTAAGGGTGACTGGAAGAAGTTCAAAGGTCCCATGGGTAAATCGTACTTTAAGATAGATAAATTCAACGATAGACCTGCCAGATATCAGGTTGATGCACCAGACATAGAATACAGTTTTGAAAAAACAAAAATGCAATATGGGGATGGCAATCGTCCAGACCAATTCATGATAGCACATAGTTTAACAGAAGAGTATCTTATTGGATCCGATATGCTTGGAGAGACAAGTGCAAAATACATAAAGCCCATAGGAAATAACATGTTTGTTATTGATGAAAGAGATATGACAAAAGAGGAAATTGAACTGTTTCGCAAAGAATTTTCCCGGGCATTAGAAGGTTTCGAATATATGACAATGGTTCCTGGAGTGAGAGTAAAATCGAAAAAATTAGCGAAAAGAAAACAACAATTTATAGAAAGCCTAGAATCTTACAAGAATTTATTGGCTACCGAAGCCAAGCCGAAAGAACTACCAGGAGATTGAGACGAACTCCGAATTTCTGTTAGCGGCAGTCATTATTATGCTTGCCACCGCCTATTCCCACCGCTTGTATGTGCTCTCAAAACCCAGTTGGTCCATTACCTTTCCCACTATGTGGTCGACCATATCATCTATGCTTCTGGGTTTTGAATAGAACGAAAGCATCGGAGGGAGTATTATCGCGCCGGATTGTGAGACTGTTTCCATGTTCTTCACATGTATGTAACTAAGCGGGGTTTCTCTTGCAACCAGGACAAGCTTCCTCCTTTCCTTCAGGCAGACATCCGCGCATCTCAGGAGCAGGTTGTCCGAGAAGCCGCTGGCTATTCCTGCGAGGGTTTTCATGCTGCACGGGATTATAGTCATGCCATCTGTCTTGAAGGAGCCGGAAGCCACGGAAGCGAAGAAATCCGAATTGTTATAGCTTTTGGAGGCAAGCTTTTCCACCTGCTTTACAGTGAAGCCTGTCTCGTGCTCGAGGATTTTCTGGGCAGTTTCTGTTATTATAAGATGGATTTCAGCCTTTCCCTTGAGCTCCTGAAGAAGCCTTATTCCAAGGATTGAGCCTGACGCACCTGAAATACCAACTATAATTTTCTTCATAGAAGCCTCATATTCGTTGAAGAGAAGTCGGTCAGCATAATTTTAATGACCGACTTCAAGCCAACAGTTCCACTGCACCCGAATCCCCATCAATCTTGACCTTCTGTCCGGTTTTTATTTTGGAGATGTCAATATTGTCTACACAAGGAATGTCAGATATTATCGCTCCCACTGCCACGATGGTTTCACACTCCCTGTTTATTATTGCCAAAGGAGCCTTCCCGTTCTTTTTGAGTCTTAAAAGAGTATAAGAGCCTACTGTGGAACCGCTGCCTTTCGGGAAAACGAAAACTTTGCCAGTTATTGATTTTCCCTCAAGGTCATGCCCCCTCTCCACTATCACTCCTGTGTTGGGGTCCACGCCGCCGTAAAAGGATATGGTTTTTTCAGATACAAGAGCTGTCCCTGAAACCTTCCCTTTGGATATTTTCCTTCCCTTCATCATCATTTTCTCACCGCTTCCTGCAGACAGTCTTCCAAAGACATGAAACGCGTTTTGAAGCCATTTGAGCCGCGGCCGTAATAGCAGCCCTTAGCTGAGTTGGTCGCAATAGCCCTGAACCTTCCTTTCAAAGGAGCGACCGCAAGGCATGTGTCGCACACGATTTTTGCCCCGCTTGCTTCTATTATCTTTGTCCAGCCCCTTTTTTCAGCTTCGGCTTTCACCTGGCGTGAGGTTGTTATCCAGGTTTCCTTGGAAACTTTATTGCCCTTCAAAAGAGAGGCTACCCTTTCCATCTCCTTTATGGAGCAGTGTGGGCAGCCTACTGAAACAAAATCAACTTCGCATTCATCATTCAGGAATTTTATGGCATCTTCCACATCTTTTTGCGTGATGGCTATTTTTTCTGCAGGAGCAGGAACACGGTCAGGCGTTATTCCTTCCATGTGAAACATCGCGGCTCCGCTGTATGTTGGGAATGAAGCAGAGAAGCTTTTGAGTTCTTCAAGAGATGCTTTCTTTATTCCGCGGATGAATGGGATTTTCTCCTTGGTTTGCTTGCCTATTGCCAGCGCAAGAGCTCCGAATTCATGCTCCCCCTTTACACTCGCCTGTACATCCACAGTTATTTTTGGGGTCCTGTTCACATCCAAATGCAACCCATAGAATGGGGTTCTTCCCGTTATTGCAGCAGCCAGCGCGCTTGGTCCGCCTTCTTTGTTTGTCCTGGCTCCAAGAACTGAATTAGAAAAGCACACTGCTGAGGATTCGCTCCATGATATGTGCTCGCCTTTTTGCGGATTGTAACCAACAAGGTATGGAGTACATGTGCACGTAATTGTGACTCCCAGTCTTCTGAAAGCGTTTATCACCTTCATCTGCTTGTCTGCAAAATCCTGCGGAATTCCTATTTCTTTCCAGTTCTCAAGATCCATTCCTGCTGGATTGAGCATGGTCTTTACTCTGACTCTCCCATCTTTTGCCATATCCTCCAGGAACTCAAGACCCGCATCCCCAAGGTTGTGATAGGATACGCCTGCTATTTGCACAGAGCTGACAGGAACAAGCTTCTCAGCCCCGAAAATATCGCCCAAGGCCGTAAGGATCTCCATGCTTTTCTGAACAGCCTTGCCTTCCTTTCCTGAAAGCATCTCTTTTTCTTGTGGTGCAAGGATCAAAACAATCACCTCTATTTTACGTAATTTTTAAGGTCAACCTTAAATGAAGGCTCAAGGCGCTTGAAATCGCTCTTTTTCCTGTCGCTAGGGATAGTGGCATCCATCCCAACTTTTGCCGTTTCCCTTGTCTGCAAGTTGGATGAGGGATCGAGTGAGGAGCCCTTCTCCTTGGGCTTTATAACAACGTCCTTGTCACCCTGGAAACGCGT
>JBGPBG010000105.1:0-3504 GCA_041481105.1 Candidatus Aenigmatarchaeota archaeon | reverse complement strand
TTTTTCTCCTTTATAATTTTCTCAAGGATTTCATCAATTTCAACTAATATGAACGATTTGAAGAGTTCTTTATCGATGTACAAAGCAATTTCTTTTTTATTGAATCTGTTATAATCCTCACGTACTCTTTTCCCCTTTTTATTTGGTTTGTATATCCCTTTCTTCCTCATGACAAACCCATATTCTTCCAGCTTAGGAAGAATAAAGCGGTTAAATCTGCTTGTATTAGAGCTATTAAATGTGCCTTCTCCATAGCATATTTCGACGGCCTCTTTCATGGTTATATTGTGGCTTAGCATGGAGAGAAGAAGCCTGTTTATTTTTTCGTTGTGTTTAACCCTCATTTAACCACCGTTTTTGTATACCTTTTGTTAGTTAAAAATTGTAATCATGTTTGTATACATAGGTGTACTATTTTTAAATACCTTTACGGTGCTTAAAATGAAAACCCTTGAGGACAAGCTGCTTGAATTTGTGGAAAGTCGTGGCGGTGCTAACCTGTCTGAGATAGCGAGGAAACTTGACATACACAATAACACTGCCAAAGACCTTGCTGTTGAATTGAGACGCCAAAAGAAGGTCCGTTTCTTGAGAGAGAGGAAGCCCGGTACAAAATTTGTTGTTCCAATTGCTAGGTGAAACTATGGAAGAAAATAGAGACTGGTATAAAACATGGGTTCAGTTCTTCACACTTTTAGAGAAAATGAAAGCCCCCTCGGGTTCAGTGGAAGTGGCTCCTGCTTTAAAACGCGGAGGTGATACGGATGCCAAAACCGAGAGTTAGACCTCCATATAATGGAATTGTTGAGCGTGAATATAAAGGTGACAGGTCCGACAAGTTCGGGTTTTATCTTCCACAACAGGCTCTTGAGCTGATAAAAGGAATTGAACCCATTAACCACAAAAGTGGCATCCGTCCTTTCAAGCCTATAAAGAGAAGCTTTGGTTGCACATTCTCGATGAACAAGGCAACTACTTTTGAGCTGTTGAGGCACATGGCACACTGCAATAACCCTTCAATAGAAATTGTGCCTTTTCATGGTGTGAAAATTATCGGGGTGATTGAAAATGAGAATCCATTTAATGCGAAACGGAAAACCCGTGTGGAAAAAGCAAAAGGAACTGGAAAATTGCACAGAAGAAGAAAGGAATGAAGCCAACCTGAGACAGTTATATGAAACTGAAGTTGTACTGGACTGCGACAAGGTTTACCTATCGGAGGTTATAGCAGCGCTCAAGGAAGAGGGCTTCTTCTTCAAGGCATACAAGCACAGGGCGGATAAGGACAGTGGCCACGTTCATATGGAATTTCCCGAACTTGCTGATTATACAAAGGGCGACCGCAAAATCATAAGGGAGATAATCATAAAACGCTTTGGCTGCGACCAGCAAAAATCCTCAGAGGACACTCTGATAGCTTGGGAAGGAAGGCCCCACTTCAAAACGGGGGAGATTAAACGGCTTGTTGACGAGGTCCCCGGAATTAATACTTTGCCTGAATGGGTTATTGGCGGGTACCATAAGAAAAAGGCAAGCACTATGCTACCAATTGACGTAGATGAGCTTCTAGAGAAAGGGCCTATCAAGGGGACAAGGAACCAGACAGTAGTCATTTTGGCTACACATTGTAGGAAAAAGGGCCTGAATCACGAACAGGCGTTGGACGAGCTTAGGAAATGGAATGAGAAGAACGGGCCTGATGCAGCCTATCCTGACAGGGAATTGACAGCCACAGTCAGGGGCGCTTATGATATCAAGACGCCATATTCTTACAAGTTCAAAGACGATAACGTAGTTGATGTTAATGCAGGCCGGACTAAAAAATTGGTTGACTATACTTTGCAGCGCTGTACCTTTTTCCATGACCAGTTTAACAATTCGTTTGCCCTGATAGATTCCCGTGAAGTATGCCCTGTTCATGGAAGCGAGATGAAAAGATGGCTAAGCAGGCTTTTCTGGGAAATGGAAAGCGACGCATTAGATGACTCGGCAATAAGTTCCGCAATAAACATCCTTGATGCAATGGGAACATATGATGGCCAGCAAATAGAGCTTAACAACCGTATTGCACAAGCGGACAACAAGATTTACTATGACATGACCGACGATGGTTGGAGGGTTGTAGAAATCTCGCAGAACGGCTGGGCATTAGTAACTGAACACCCTCCCCTTTTTCGGAGATACAAGCACCAGCAGCCCCAAGTAGAGCCGGAGAGAGGGGACTATTCCCTGAACGATTTCATTGACCTGTTAAACATAAAGGAAGGTGATGATCGACTACTTGTAAAGTCTTATATCGTTTCCCTGTTTATGCCAGGTATAAGCCATCCGGTGATGATACCATATGGCCCTCAGGGCAGCGGTAAAACCCTGATGCAAAACATGATAAGGAAGCTTGTTGACCCAAGTTCGCAGGAAACGCTAATATTCCCCCGCGACAAGCACGAGCTGGCGCAGACCCTCAACCACCATTACTGCGCGTTTTTTGATAACGTCAGCAACCTTAACCAGGAAATGAGCGACATGCTGTGCAGGGCCACGACGGGAAGCGGGTACACTAAAAGGAAGCTGTACTCCGATGACGATGACATAACCTATAACTACAGGAGAGCCATAGGGCTGAATGGCATAAACAACCCAGCGACCAAGCCTGACCTGATGGACAGAAGCATCCTTCTGAGGCTTGAGAGAATATCCAAAGGCAAGAGGCTCAAGGAAGGCGACATCATGAAAAGGTTCCGCGAGATTATACCCTCTGTACTTGCCGACATGTTTGACATTCTTGTAAAGGCTCTGACGATTTACCCTTCGGTGGATTTGCAGCAGAATAGCCCGCGCATGGTGGACTTTGCCGCGTATGGGGAGGCCATTGCAAGGGCTATGGGCTACAAAGAATTCGAGTTCATAAATGCGTACTTCAGGAACGTGGAAATCCAAAATATAGAGATTATTGAGCTCAACCCTGTAGGCGCAGTTACCCTGGAATTCATGAGAAGCAGGAAGTACTGGTATGGCACGTCAACAGAATTGCTTGAGCAGCTTGAGGCCATGGCTGATAGGCTGAAAATAAGGTTATACGGCAACCTGTGGCCAAAGGCCCCGCACGCTCTTTCAAGGAGGCTCAATGAAGTCCGGCCTAATCTTGAGGAGAGGGGACTTCATTACAGCGAAACTAGAACTATGATGAAGGTACTCAAGAGATTGGAATGGGACAAGGACGCGTGGGAAAGAATATCAAGGGAAACAGAAAATGAGGCGAAGTCAAAGAACGAGGACGAAAAACGTGGGATGGAAAATTATTTCCAATAGTGCTATAGAAAAAATACCTGTAATACCGATAATTGGTATAATGTCCAATAACAGTCGAACGTACATTTGGGGTAAAATACCTGTAATAAATTACAGGTATTACAGGTATTCGGAATTCTATTAAAGGTATTTTTCTTGAGTAAAGTTATTCTGCTGATAACGGTTATTATAGGTATTAAAGGTATTATGGTATTA
>JBGPBG010000104.1:0-3509 GCA_041481105.1 Candidatus Aenigmatarchaeota archaeon | reverse complement strand
TCCAGGACCTTGTTTATTGTGATGCTCATTTCCGTCAGGGCTTTCGGGGAAGAGACGCGAACGACCTGACCTTCAGTCTTGCATGGGTTTCCCGTGCAATCCACGAAGAAGAGTTTTTTGATATCAATTCCCTGCTTTTTCAATGAATCGGAAATGACTGAATATGGCTTGTTGAGGGAAACATAGCATATCCTGTTGTAAGATGAAGATACTGATGAAACTATGTCCCTGATTTTCGAATCATAATCCTTATTGGAAATCATAAACAATTTGATCTCATTCCTGGCGGGGTTTCCTTTAGCTTTCATTCAATAATATTTTGATTTTGGGAATAATTAAGAATTGTTTAAACATCGCTGTCCTTAAACTGTTTTCAGCCATGCATAACCGGCCATTATCAGAAGCTGTTGGATTTTAGGTCTTTCCGCACTGCGCCCCGTTTCCCGCGGCTTTCCAGTTCTTTCCTAATGGCCGTGACTTCCTCCAGTATCCTCTTCAGAAGCAGGGTTTCTGTGTCCATAATTTTAATTGGAATGCCTGCTAATAAGCTTTACTTTTTGTAAGTATTATACCACATTGGTTCAAAAACGCATAAGGAACTAATTATTCAAACTTAAAAATGGCCAAAGGAGAAAAGGGGATCATAAGGCTTCTTGGGAAAAAATATACGTACGAGATGCTTATGAGCCTTGAAAAGAGTCCCAAGCGCTTCAAGGCCTTGTCAGACGCATGCACCGTGGAAAAGATGAGAGTGCAAAGGCTCAGGGAGCTGGAATCTTTGGAACTCATAAAAGTAAGGGCTAAAAGGCTGGGAGGAAGGTCAGTCTCGATTTACTCTATTTCTGAAAAAGGCAGAAAGGTCGTGAGGCTGGCCGAAGGCATAAAAAGGCTTGAGCCCGAGAAATCAGAATAAGCCTGCTTCTTTCATGCTTGCATACCGATTGCTGCCGATTACTATGTGGTCAAGCACCGCTATCCCTATAAGCTTCCCCGCCTTCGCAAGACTTTTTGTGGCCTCTATGTCCCTCCTGCTGGGCTCCGGGTCGCCTGACGGGTGGTTATGAACCAGTATTATGGCTGAGGCCCCTTCTGAAATGGCAGTTCTGAACACGTTGCAGGCGTCAATGGAGTTTGTGTTCAGTCCTCCGATGGAAACCGTATCCTCATTTAGAGGGTGGAGTTTGGAATCCACGTAGAGGCATTTCAGAACCTCCTTTTTGAGCCCCTTCATTCCAGGCATGAAAATTTTTGCAACATCAGCAGCGGTTTCTATTGTCTTTTTTCTTTTTACCGTGTGCGCCACTGTTCTTTTCCCCAGCTCGACAGCGGCAATCAGCTGGCAGGCCTTGGCATTGTTTATGCCGAATGTTCCCTTGAGCTCTGTCACTGTGACTTGTGATAAATCTTCTAGGCTGTGTTTTGACAACACCCTTCGTGCGATATCAATTACTGTTTCCTTTTTGTTGCCTGTCCCCAGTATAGCCGCTATAAGCTCCTGATTGCTGAGGGCATCGGGGCCCAATCTCATGATACGTTCCCTTGGGCGCTCCTCTTCCGGAAGCTCTTTGAGTTTTACATGCGTTCGGGATTTTTGCATGCTCATGATAATATTTTATCCGTTGTTATATAAGGTGGGGATAGGGCTTTCTTAAAGCATAACTCTTTGAGGAGCCGGATTCTCAAAAATAATTGTGTATCCTGTCACTTCATCCTGAGCGCTCTAGCTATCCTCGCCAGCCTCTTCGGCCTTATGGGCTTGTATTCCTCCCCTAACATGACAGCCGCGAGTTTTTTAATCTCCTTGCTTGCCGGGGAGTTCGGGTTGAGGTCAACAACGGGGATTTTTGATGCAAGGCTTCTGAGTATGTGCTTGTCCCTAGGGATAATGGAAATTATGGGAAGTTCAACAAGCTTCTCTATATCCTGAGGGGTAAGCTCGTGTCTGCCTTCACCGGACATGTTCAGGACAATCCCTAAGGATTTGGCTCCAACCTCATTCGCGATTTGGTGCGTTTTTATGACATCAATAACATGGGGAACGAAAGGCGTTGTCACAAAAAGCAGCTCATCGCTCGCCCTCAGTGTTGCCATGCCTTCCTTTCCAAGCCCGGGGGCGGAATCTAACAGAACGATATCAGCCTTCCCGAAAAGGTCCTTTATCCGGTATTTCAATTCCCCTATGTCCACTCCCTTTAGCTCGTCTAAGGAGAGGGAAGCAGGTATTATCTTGAGGCCGGGAATCGTGTAATCATATATCGCGTCATCCATGGAAGCCTCCCCCCTCAGCACCTGATTGAGCGATATTGGGTGGTAATACATTCCCAGATAAAGCCCGAGATGGGAGGTTGTGATGTTGCAGTCCACTATTATTACCCGCTGCTTGTGGAGAGAGGCAAGCGCGGCTCCAAGGTTGGCAACTATGGTAGTCTTTCCAACCCCTCCCTTTCCGGAAACTATGCCTATTATTCGGGTCATTTCAATCACGAGAAATAATGCACATGTATTATAATGCGAACTGCAACAATAAAAACCTGCTGGGAGGATAGGAATTGCATAATTTCAGCGCAGAGAGCATAAAAAATGACAAGATCAAAATATGCCCAATTCACCAGTTGAACGGGCACATCAGGCTGTTCATCTCCGCCTCATCCCCTATTATGAGGGGCACTTCTTTGCTTAGCTGGGTATTGAGGTGGCGCATGTAGTTCATGATGTCCCGGTCTGTGAAGACGGAGAATGTGGTCAGGAGGATGCGCAGGACTATCTCGGCCTTGTACTTCCTGCAGAATATGGTGAGGTTGTTGAAAAGCACGTAAATGAATACGTCCGTGAAGATGTGCTGGCCCGAGCCCCCTAGAATGTCTTTGCTGTTCCTGTAGAGAATCCTCATGTTATTTATGTCGAACAGAAGATGCGCGTTCTTCTCTATGAAGGCCTGGATCTGGGGCCATTTGGTGCTTATGAGTGTGAAGGGAATCCAGTAGTCCACATGCCCCAAAGGTTGGTACTTTTCTTTGACGAAATCTGGAATCCAACCAAACTTGGCCTTGAGCTTTTTTCCCTGTTTTTCAAGGAACCCTTCTCTTATCATAGCGAGGTATAAAGGCTTGCCGATTCCTGCCTCTCCATGATAAAGATAATTGGTCTTTATTCCCCAGTCGTTCTGGATGGAAAAAAGCGACACACCCTGAGGCCTTCCCGCGGCGCTCAGCCAAATCATCCAGAAATTCTTGTAGTCAGTCAGTCTCGTCATGCGTCCCACTTTCCTGCCTCATTTGTATGGCTATACTATAGATTTTCCCTTGAAGGGGTCTTATGGATGCGACCCCCCTCGATTTCGCATTGGCACCATATTTTGGCGCGAAATTTTTAAGGCTGTTTTTTTAATACTTCTGTACTATTATAGTTATATAAATTCATTAATAAACCTGAATTCCAATATTTTATTATGCTAGAACTTGCTCTCCTCATAGTTCTGGTAGGTTCTGTATGTTTCTTGACGTATGAAT
>JBGPBG010000103.1:0-3531 GCA_041481105.1 Candidatus Aenigmatarchaeota archaeon | reverse complement strand
CCATTAACAATGAAATATCCGCCCGGGTCATGCGGGTCCTCTCCCTTCTCAGCGAGCTCCTGCACGGTCATTCCGTATGTGGAGCACAATGTTGACTTTACCATTATAGGGATGTTTCCTATGTGCACTGTCTCCGGCTTCTCCTGTATCCCGTTCAGGATCGGGGTTATGTCAACATAAACAGGCGCGGCATATGTAAGATTGCGTATTCGCGCCTCATTTGGATATATCTGCCTCGTGGAGCCGTCCGCCTCCTTTATGATAGGCTTCCCCATCGAGACCTTTCCGAACTTGAGCTTGAGGTCTCCAACCTCAGGGTTCAGCTTGACAGTGCCTATCTCGTCAATTATCTCCTGCATCCCGTGGTCCAGGAAATTGTTGAAGGACTCTATCTGGAAATTGACCCAGCCCCTGTCCTTCTCAAAAGCTCCCATCATGGCTTCAAATGGCATAATTATCCCCAACCCGAAAGTGGCAAGAGCCACTTTCCCTCCAACAGTTCCAACCCGAAGGCGTTTTCTACTGTTTGCTCCAAAACGCCTTCTCTCCAGCCGTTCGACTGAAGGCGTCTGCGGACGCCTTCTTTCTGACTGTTCTCGACTCTATACCTATCGGTAGCGCGCAATCGTCAATCAATGATGCTTTGACTTCTCGGCGACAAGCCTGTAATAGACTGTCTCTCCGGCAGTCTGCGATTTCCTTGTGATTTTTATCACGTCTCCGGGCTTTGCCTCTATCTTCTTGATCACAGGGTCCGAGTCCAGAATCTTTGGCAGCTGCTTTTCGGTTATGCTCATTTTCTCGAGCAGTTCCTTCTTTTCTGCCGCCGTGAGAATCTCGTGCCTGGGCACGAGCTCATGCTTAAGTATATCTATCTTGGATGGCACAGCCATAATATATTACCAATATTATATTAACTCCTGGGTTACCTGGGGTCACACCCGGAGAATCTCCATGTTCTTTATGAGGTTCGAGCCGAGCAGATTTGTCCTCATCCGCTCGATTTTTCCGTTGCATGCGGATGTGTCAACTATGAGGTCCCACTCCGCGACCTTCCCCTTCACTATTGACCTGCTCTTGCTCATGAGCACGTTGATGTTGTATCTTGCAAGTATGTCTGCTATGACGGCCAAGCTTCCCGGAGAGTCGGCCATTGTTATCCGGAATTCGGCCGTCTTGTCCCTAAGGAGCGGGAGGATTCGCGCTTCGGATTTCTCGTTATCCGGGAGTATTATCACTTCAGTCCCGTCATCCACGTTAAGAAATTTCCTGATGTGCGAAGGTATGAGTATCCTTCCCTTCGAATCCAGCTTGGCAATATTCGTGTTTCGCATTAAACCACTCTTTTTTAATTGGAAGGTGACTTCGTCACCTTCATTCTTTAGCGCCCTTTGGTCTCCTTCTGTCCTCAGAAAAATACACCCACTTTTTTTCCCACCAAAGAAAAATAGATTTATCTATAGAACACCTATTTAAATACTTTTCGGTTGTTTTTGCACTCATATAAATACTTTTCGGTCTGTTTAGCTTTGCACCTTAAGTCCCTTATGCACTTAAAGTCCGAAATCTACGCATAAAGGGTCAAAATTAAGGATTTCGAGTCCAAACCACAAGATTAATCATAGTTGATTACTATGATAAGTTTTGTTAAAAGATTGGTTATCATAGTTGCCGTTGTCGTATCCATTGAGGCAATAGCTGAATTTGCTTTGATACAGCAATATGGGACAATACTGGTTGTTGTTCCAATAATTATTGTTACGATACTGGCAATAGCGATTAACATTGCGTATTGGAGTCGAAAATCTCATATATCGTAAGGCTTTGCTAATAAAATGACTTCTGCTAATTAAGTCTGAGTTTCTCCAAAAGGAGGCGGGTTGCGCTTAAAGTGGTTTGTCTGCACCTAAAGTCGGCTCAAATCAGGCTTTTAGGTGCAAAGCCGGTCAGTTGGGTCTACGGGCACCCTCCACTCTTCCAGAAACCAATTGCTTCTATCAATTTCCTCAGCATCACATCCTGATTGTTTATCTGCCAGAGGTCTTTTACTTCAAGATTTCCTTAACTTTATTTACAAATTCTACCGAGTCTTTCCTTGCTATTATAGCCAGTCTTTCTTCAAAGGATGTTGACACGCCATAACTCGCCCTTTCCCTGAGGTCTTGACTTTCTATGAATTGTTCAATATTGGTTCTTTCTATCTTGCCCAAGGTCTCCACATGCTTTCTTTCCAGAACCTTGTCTTCATGGTAATAGCATTTTATCACTCCGCACAGAGTTGCCAAATGCGATTTTGACTTGAGTCCTGATGCAGAAACGAGTGCGAGCGCGGCATGATAGATGGCATAATAATAAGCGACAGTTACCCAATCATAAAAAGATTTCCTTGGGAATCTTTCTTTTATTATATTTTTGTGAAGCTCTGTTATCAGTGCGGCAAAGTCGAGATTATGATTGGCCTTTTCCATGTGTCTTTTCTTCCAGACATCCCCATCCTGAATCTTGATTAGGATTCCCTTTCTGAGGAAATCTTCAAAATCATTCTTGCATGCCTGTGCGTTTTCCAGCCATGCCTTGTATCTTTCTTCCCTGTAGTTCATCCGTAAAACCTGCCTATAACATTGAGATATGTTTCAATGCCCTGCAAAACAATTGCGTGTTCTCTCATGTCCTTCATGAATTCATTCTCCTTATTCATGATTTCTCTTTCAAACTCAGCATAACCAAGGCTGACAGGCTGGATATTAACCATTGTCCTCCCCCTGATTTTAGAGGCTGAAAGTTCAATGCTTTTTGCCAGGTTGTTGTCTATTCTCTGGAAAACCAGCAACACATCCAAATCGCTTCCCTTGCTGTAATTGCCTTTTGCGAATGAACCGAGAATAAGCGATATAAGGGGTCTTTCGCTCAGATCGCTTATAAAAGAATTGAAAGAATCCCTGACATTGTGGGGCAATTTATTAAATCTTTCCGTTTCAACGCTCTGCATGATTGGGACAATCTTTGGGTTTCTGAAATTAATTCTGCATATCTTCAGCGTTCCTTTCTTTTCGCAGACTATCATTTTCTCTTTCTGGCCAGTATTTACATGTTTGATAACGCTTGGAATGGCTAAACCCGAGAGTCTGCAAATCTCCCTTATATGCAAGCCCTCTTTGCTCATGTAAAGAGCCAGATAAACCTTCTTCTCGCCTTCTGATATCATGATATATATTATATATCAATTGATATATAAAGGCTATCATACAGTTGTTTGGAAATAATCAACAGCCTTTCTTCCACAATCCAATCGCCTCAATCAGCTCCCTTATAGTCACGTCCTGGCCGTTCAGTTGCCAATTTTCCTATATGTGAAGATTTGACTGAAAAATTTGAGAAGAACTGTCGGAAATATTAAAACCGTATCAATGCAGTTTAAATATTGCAAAGTGTCGACAGAAAATTCCCTTTCCGGTGCATGAAATTTTTTTTGCACTACAACATCCTATTCAAGAATCACGTATTTTATTCAGCATATGTTCCCTGTAATCT
>JBGPBG010000102.1:0-3533 GCA_041481105.1 Candidatus Aenigmatarchaeota archaeon | reverse complement strand
GGGAACATTATGAAGATGTCAAACTCCTTCTTGTTGGGGAGCCATGTGTCGCGCATGTAGCTGCCCGCGAGCGTCCTTGTCAGCCCGTGCGGCTTAAGAATCTCATCCGTCACTGCCAGGACTTTCTCTATGAATGTCTTTGTCTCGTACTTCTCGTTCTCAGAAGGCGTGATTTTCTTCAGGACGTCCGTAAGGACTTCATGAATTTTGATGTCGCGGGATTTTTGCGGAGCCATGATAAATATTTTATTTCTCGGCTTTTATAGATTTGAGAAACCAGTGGAAATCCCATCCCAAAAAAATAGCAAAACTTATATACCTACTTCCCAAGAATCTATAGTGGTTTGATGCTCGGTTTTCTCAGGAAAAAACAAAAAGAAGCTGGATGCGGGCTTTTTCTGAAGAATTTTGCAGAGCCTCAGGATTCCATTCTGAAGATATCCTCCAAGGAGGTCGTGTCTTGCAGTGAGAATGACAGGATCATAGACGTGCTTGCATCCATGCTTGGAGGCGTCAGGCGCATTCCTGTTGTGAATGACCAGGAAGAGCTGAAGGGTATAGTTTCCGCCACTGATGTTCTCAGCTTCATAGGAGGAGGGGAGAAGGGCAAGCTCTTCACGAATACGGGGCTGAGCGCAACTGTCAAGAAAATCATGGAGAGCGATGTGCACTGTTTGGCAGACACGGATAGCATACCTGTCGCGCTGGAATTCTTCAAGACCAATGGCAAGCCCATCCATCCTGTGACCAGCCAGAAGAGGCTCCATTCGGTTGTCTCTGAGACTGATATAGTGAACCTCGTCTCGAAGCCCACAGGTGTGAAGGTTTCCGGGATAATGTCCGCAAAGCCCATCGTCATCCAGGAGGATTATCCCATCAGGGATGTGGCAAAAATGCTGTGCAGGGGCCCCTACAGGAGGCTTCCTGTCGTGAACAACGGGGTGGTTATGGGGATTGTGACCCCTTATGACATCCTCTCCCACCTGAACAGGAACGGGTCCCTTAACACGCTCCTTTTCGAGGCCAGCCCCATAAAGTCAATCATGAACAAGGATGTCGCGTATGTCTCTCCTGATGCGGATGTCTATGATGCTGTCAGGACAATGAAAATCAAGAAGGTCTCAGGCCTGCCTGTGGTTGATGAGGATGCGGACCTCGTGGGTATGATATCCAAGAGGGATATAATAGAGTCTATGTGCTGATTTCTATGGCATTGTGGGGAAGGTTCAGTTGCTATTCCTGTGGCTATGAGCACGCGATTTCAGAAAGAAAATATGACGAACTGGAGGGGGAAAGGTTTGCCAGGAGCATGAATTGCCCAAAAAACCCTGGAAAGATGCAGGAAATCATTGATGACAGGGAGTTTTACAGAATCCTGCATGCCACACCTAATCCCAGGTATGCATCAGCATGAAAAGGATAGAGCAAGAGGAGTTTCTGGAGATTCTTGAGGAGCTCAGGGGGAACATTCTCATTGTGGAGGGGAAGAAGGACGAGAAGGCCCTGAGAAGCCTGGGGATGAGGCACATCCTGAAGGTAAACAGCCGGCCTATAGGGAAAGTGGTGCAGGATGCCGCTTCCATGGCCGAAAAGCATAAAAATAGGCAAGTTATAGTATTGACGGACTTTGACAGGACTGGCCGCAGGCTCGCTTCGCAAATCAGGCTTCTCCTGCAGAGCCGGAACATTCATGCTGACTATAGGATAAGACGTGATGTCATGAATTTGGGAATAAAATGCACTGAAGAGCTGGCATCTCTTTCAAGGAGCCTGGAGAAAGGCGAAATTAGGAGAGGCAGCTCTAAAATGCGAAAAAAGGAGTGTGATGATTATGGCGAAATTAGCGCCGACGTCAACGAAATACGTGGTAAAGGCCTACATAAAGGCAAAAGGGATAATAGAGAAGCCTGATGTGATAGGGGCTATATTCGGGCAGACTGAGGGCCTGCTTGGCTCTGACCTGGATTTGAGGGAACTGCAAAGGACAGGCAGGATAGGAAGGATTGAGGTAAACATAAAGTCCCACCAGGGCAATTCTGAGGGGGAGATTATAATCCCTTCTTCTTTAGATTCTGCAGAAACAGCCTTGATAGCGGCCACTCTGGAGACTATTGAAAGGATAGGGCCATGCGTGGCGGAAATAAGCCTCCGCGGCGTTGAGGACATGCGCTCGGAAAAGCGCAAGTTCGTGATCGAGAAGGCGAAGGAGATTCTCAAGAACCTTGTGGAGGCAGGAGTACCGAGCACGGCCGAAATCTCGGAGCAGATAAAGGAGGCTGTGAGGGCGCATGAGATATCCTCATACAAAGGTCTCCCGTGCGGGCCGAACGTGGTTGACTCGGATAACATAATAATAGTTGAGGGCCGAGCGGATGTTGTGAACCTGCTGAAATTCGGGATAAGGAACGTAATAGCTATAGAAGGCACATCAGTCCCGCCTGCAATAGTTGATATAGCGAAGGAGAAGATCGTGACCCTTTTCGTGGATGGGGACAGGGGCGGCCAACTAATCTCGAAAGAGATTCTCCAGCTAACGGATGTGGATTTCGTGGCGACTGCTCCTCCGGGGAAGGAGGTTGAGGAGCTGACAAAGAAAGAGGTTTACAAAGCTCTCAGGGAGAAAATCTCAGCAGAGCAGTTCAGGATGGAGTACAAGATACCTGAGGAGAACGGCCGCAAATCATTCGAAAGACGTGAGGAAAGGCGCGAAACTTTCGAAAGGCGCGAGCCACCCCGTTTCGAGAGAAGGGAGTTCCAGCCAGAACAGGCTGAACAGGTTCCTGAGCAGCACTTCGAGCCAAGTCCTCCCATGCAAAGGAGAGAACCTGCTAGGGAAAGGGAGTTGAGGGAACCAAGGGAGCCAAGGCCAAGGGCTGATCTCAAGCCAGAACAGAAAGAGCTTTTCAGCAAGACCCTTGAGGAGCTCGTGGGTACAAGGGCTGCATGCATATTCAATTCCGAGAACACCATTCTCGGGAAGGTCCCCGTGAGCGAGCTCATGGACACCCTCAAGACTGTGGAGAACCCCCATGCGATTGTTTTTGACGGCAGGGTGGATTTCCGTCTTAACTCCGTGGCCAAGAGGAAAGGTGTGAAGATTCTTGTGGGGATGGAGAAGGACAGGTTCGTCTCCAGCATAACAATCCTTAGCAGGAAGGACCTGGAAGGGGTTGGTGGACCTGTAGCTCCAAAGGCAGAAGAGAAGAAATAAGGATTAATCGGGCGCTTTGCGCCCCTTATTTTTATTTTCAATTATACATCTACATAAATGCATAACTTGGGTAACGAAAGGTATTAATTGTTAACTGCTATTTTTAATATTGGGATGAAATGACCAGAGAAACTCAAAAACCAAAATTCGATTTGAAAAAAACCGAAATAGAACAGAATTTTGAGATGCCATTAGATTTTGAAGGTGAGAAATACGTCATCTACGGCACCTATAAGCAGCAAAAGAAGGGGAATGAAAGAAAGAAAACGCTGGAAATAGCAATCCCTGATATTCGCACACCCAACGGAAAAAGGGGATTGTC
>JBGPBG010000101.1:0-3543 GCA_041481105.1 Candidatus Aenigmatarchaeota archaeon | reverse complement strand
CAAAGGCTTCACTTGCGAGAAAGGCCTCTCCCCTAGAACCTCTCCCGTGGCCAAAAAATCAAATTTATGTTTTTTTGCAAAAGCGGCTGCGCGGCGGAACATGTAAATCTTGCAGTCCAGGCACGGATTCATGTTTGCCCCGTAGCCGTGCCTGGGCTTCCTTATCAGGGAGAAATATTCCCTGTCCACTTTCACCTTGTGGACCTTCACCCCGAACTTCTTAGCAATCCTGTCCACATAGCTCTGGCCTGCTGAGAAAGGGGTGGCAAAGTTTATTGCCTCCACCTTGAGGTTCTGTTTCTGGAGAAGCCTGATTGTAAGGATGGAGTCAAGCCCTCCTGAAAACAGAGCCAGCGCCTTAGCTTTCTTGGGATTCCCTGCGACCATATTTAATCTACCTCAAATAATTATATAATGGTATTATGTCGCACGGCTATTTGAAATTCTTGATTGCCTCATTCATGGCAACATGTTTCCTGTCTGCTTCCGCCATAGCCGATATCACAATAAGCGTTTACGTGTCCGGGAACGGAAGGGATCAGGTTGGCGTCTTTGCCATAGACGATTGCTTTGCAGGCCCGCATACGAGCGGTTCCTGCCAGACAGATTCCTCAGGGTACTGTTCAATTCCAGGCATCCGCGACCTGGGGACAGACCCTTCTAATTCATGCAACTATATGAAGATTACGCCGTCAAAACCTGGATGCACCTTCAATCCTCAAATGGGACGCATCCTTTATTCTCCAAGCGGCATCACTGCAAGCTTCCAGGCTTCCTGCTGCACGAACGACTGCACAGATGGGGCAAAGCTGTGCGTTTCCGGGCAGAATGCATACCAGACATGCGGCTATGGTTCTGATGGCTGCCTGCACTGGGGCAGCCCTGTGAATTGCCAGACAGGCCTGACCTGCCAGAACGGGCAGTGCCTTGATATTACGCCGCCTGTCCGCTCCGGAGGTTCGCCGACAGGTTCCCTTCCTGTAGGGACAACTCAGACTCCAGTTTCATTGACCACGAACGAGGCTTCCACGTGCAAATATTCCCTGAATACAGCCAACACCCCATATTCCTCTATGGCTAATCAGTTCGTGACCACCGGCGGCACTGCGCACTCAATGACCGTTGTCGTGGCAAACGGGCAGAGCTACAATTACTATGTGAGATGCTCGGATGTGGCTGGCAATGCGAATACCGATGATTATGCAATATCCTTTACAGTGCAGCAGCAGGAAACAACACCTCCAAACATATGGGTCACTGCAAACCCGCCAGCAGCAAATGTCGCCTGGCAGATGAGCGCAAGCGCGAGCGTTGCCTGTTCAGATACAGGAGGGAGCGGGTGCTATGCGAGCAGTTACAGGATTTACCTATCGGGTTCGCAGATTTCTTCGTGCCCTAATGATTACAGCCAATATGCATTAACGTCACCGCAGACCATAACCAGCCACTCGTGGGTATGCGCTGCGGGAAAGGACCTCGCAGGCAATGCCAATTTTTCATATTCCATGGAGTTCAGGGTGGACCAGCTGGCTCCGGCAGCTTCAATCGGATATCTTCCGCTCTGGGCGAATCAGACATCCTTTAATGTAAGCTGGTCTGGAACGGATGAAGGAGGCTCCGGGATAGCATATTTCGGGGTCCAGTACAGTGATGATTCTGGCAACTGGGCAAACTGGCTAACTGCGCTATCAACACAGAACTCCTATGCAACCTTTAACACGGGCATGAACAACCATACCTATTCCTTCCGCGTGAACGCCACGGATGCGGCCGGGAACTCCGGCCAGTATTCCAGTCCGGCAAGCACTACAGTTGACACAGCCAAACCGACCTGCGCAATTCAGAATATGCCTGCATACCAGTCATCAAGCGATTTCATGCTGATATGGTCAGGAGCGGACGGAGAGAGCGGAGTAAAGGAATACATAGTTGAGCAGAGAACAGCTAGTCTCTGGATGCAATTTCACAGAGGTCCTGAAACCTCAAAGGACATAATAAACGCAAATGATGGCACATACCGCTTCAGGTGCAGGGCCATAGACAATGCAAACAATATGGGGGACCTTTCAGCCGAGAAGTCCACAACAGTGGATATGAATCCCCCGGAAGCCCAAATGAATTTCAGCAGCTCTGTTTACGTGAATGACAGCCTTAGCATAAACGCCAGGATCACTGATGCAATAAGGGTCAGCAATGTGACTCTTTACTACGAGAACGCTGTTGTTCCCGGGACAGCCACGCAAAACCCTAACTATTCCGTATGGGATGTTTCATGGACAATCTCAGGTCTCGTCACAGCAGGCATGAAAACCTTCACAATAAGCGTGCAGGATGTGAACGGGAACTCGCGGAACTATTCAAACCAGTTCCTTGTGGCTTACTGCACGCCGGGAGAAGTTATACAGGGGTGCAAATGCGGTACAGGTACAAAAACATGCAGGAATGACGGCACATGGAGCGAATGCACCGGAGTCACAAAACAACCAACCACAGAAGTGTGCGACGGGGAAGACAACGACTGCCTGGGAATAATTGATGATGTGAACGGCGGGAATTCCATCCAGTCAACACAGTGCCAGTGCTTTGGCTCAAGCCTGCTTGCAGCGACGAACGAGATATGCGACGGAATAGACAACGACTGCGACGGCCAGATTGACGAGAACGGGAACTGCTGCAACGAAGGGGATATCCAGCCTTGCGGGACTGATATCGGGATATGCAGTAACAAGAAGAAAACCTGCGCAGGCGGAACATGGGGACCATGCACGTGGGAGCAGGGGCCTGGTCCGACTGATATATGCGGCAACGGCCTGGATGACAACTGCAACGGCGAGGTTGATGAGAACTGCGCTTCATGCACAGACAGGGATGGTGACGGATATGGGGACCCGGCAAGCAACCAGTGCACATACTCCGGCCAGGACTGTGATGACTCGAATCCGAATGTAAACCCTGGCAGCCCTGAGGTATGCGACGGGATGGACAACAACTGCAACGGGCAGATAGACGACGAGGGCTTGAGCTGCAATATGTGCACCAACGGGGTTCAGGACTCAAATGAGGAAGGGACAGACTGTGGCGGGGACTGCCCGCCATGCTTTGTCTGGGGCTGGCTATGGCTGACAGCAGGAGGGGTTGTAATCCTTTTAATCCTTGCATTCGTTTGGTTCCATTTCAGGAAGCAGGGCCGCGAGCTCACATGGGAGGAGCTGAAGAAGAAGTGGACGCCTTCGGAGTGATTTACTATATCCTGTTCTAAATAATTATTATATGCGGCCGAAACTTCTGGCAGTTGTAATTCTGGTTCTTTCAGCAGTTATAGGGCTTTCAGTATTTGAAGGCTCCGCAGGCGCCGTGTGGCAGATTACCTGGACGCAGACAGCGGGAGGTGCTCCTGCCCCGCCTTATTGCTCGATCACCTCTTCGGGCACGATAACAACTACCGAAACCTCAAGGACGGGGGCCGCGACATATCAGGCCCATATGGCCATATTTAGCGGTGGCGCCTATGTATATGTATTTAACTACTTGCCTAGTTGGTAT
>JBGPBG010000100.1:0-3562 GCA_041481105.1 Candidatus Aenigmatarchaeota archaeon | reverse complement strand
CTATCTATCGTCGCCAGATGGCCAGTCCCAGGGCAATGAAACCATTATTGAATACAATTACTTCGATATTGAAACAAGCACAATAGGGGCGGCTATCCAACTATACCCCATGACAAAATATAGCATAATCCGCTACAACGTCATTAGAAGCAAAATTGACACCGGACAGTATGGGCGACCATTCTGGTGCATTGCGCTCTGGGGCAGGAACAGCTATATTATTGGGAATACCTGTTATGGCAGTTATAAATGCATAGAAATTGGCGAGAGCCCTCCGGACAACAATGATAATGTTGTCGAAAATAACATTTGTTATCAATATACTTCTGTAGGCGTGGCTTATGGTTCCGGAATGATTCAAAACCTAACCATGAGGAATAATCTTATTTACAGCAGTCTTCCAAGCGCTTTAACTCCTTATTACGCCGCAGGCCCTGGGAGCACAGTCTCTGGCAACATAGTTAGTATGGCGCCTTCCTTCGTGCAGGTCAATCCAGCCGACTGGTACGACTTCAGGCTTGCGAGCAATTCCCCCACTATAGACGCGGGGATAAACGTTGGCAGCCCTTATAATCTTGCTTTTGACCCTTCCGGCACAAGCTGGCCACCTTCAAGAGTTGACCAGAACATTTACGGATCAGGCTGGGAGATGGGAGCTTTTGTGTACATGCCAATGAATTCATCCTGCATTCATGAAGCAGAAATCACACCATGCAATGGATGCGTGGACAATACAGAACTCACAGCCTTCATAGACCGCTGGAAAATAGACTCGCAGGATGTGACCCTGAAAGAATTAATTGAGGCAATCGGGTTGTGGAAGAGGGGATGCTGACAGGTTTAAAAGTAATGCGGCCTTATGTGCTTGTTTATTTCTGATTTATAGAACAGCAGATCATCCAGAAAATCAGCAACCCTTTCCTGACTGTGAATGGCTTTCCATCTCTCCCGCAGCTCTTCCATGTTATCCGCTGCATAAAGGGCGAGCCTTGCATCGTGCTCAAAGCACTCATACCTTACAAGTTCCGGAGCCCTCTTAACATTTTCCACCACCATTCTCATGAGCTCCAGGACATTTTCAGGATGCCATAAATCCCTTTTCGTGTAATTCTTGAAACCTTTCATGAAGCTAATTCGCAAAAAGAGATTTAAATATTTGTTAATCTGGAAAAATCCCTCTGGCAAAATCAAACCAAAGAATAAAATATCGGAAATTCCGGGTTCTTATGAGTCCATCATCATTCCGTTAAATTCAATGCGTTTACCTTCCGACCATGCACTCCAGACTGAAGGCGTCTCTTGACGCCTTCCTTCTAGCAGTTCAGATGTCCTTTACATGCTTGGATATGAATTCCCTGATGTGCTTGTCGTCAGGTATTGCTATCGATTTCTTGAATCTCTTCGTACCGTCAGGCAGGAAGAAACCCCTTGAGATTGCAATGAACTCGTTCTCGCCTTCCTCGACGATTGCTTTCTTCCTTGCGACCTCAATGAAGTTGTTCTTTCCGAACTTCACTTCCTCTGCTTTAACGGTGTCGAATTTGACTCCGCTATCTTCTCTTCGCATTTCCATGTTATTACCTCCGTTGTATAGTTATACCAAAGGGAATGGAATTTATGGCTTATAAAGCTATCTCCCCTCGTGGAAAAAGCCTTTTTAAGTGCTTTGTGCATAATTAATCGAAACCATGAAAGCCATAATTCTTGCCGGAGGGAAAGGCACGCGCCTGAGGCCATTCACGCATGTCGTCCCCAAGCCACTGCTCCCGTTCAAGGAGAGGCCCATCCTGGAACACGTAATCCTTTACCTCAAGAAGTACGGGGTGACTGACATCATAGTCACGATAAGCCACTTGGGCTACCAGATAAAGAACTATTTCGGCGACGGGAAGGAGCTCGGGGTGAACATAGAATATTTCGAGGAGAAGGAACCGCTCGGGACCGCAGGCTGCCTGCTCCCACTCAAGAATCAGCTTAACGAGACATTCCTTGTGCTGGGCGGGGACAATATAACCGCGCTCAAGCTTGACGAGTTCATAAAGTTCCACAGGGAGAAGAAGGGCATCGCGACAATCGCGATATTCGAGTTCGAGGAAAAAACCAAGTGGGGCATTTACGAGCTCAACCATGACTCTTCCGTGAGCAGGTTCCTCGAAAAACCGGTTTTCAGGCACAACGCAGGCACCATGATATTCTGCCTGGAGCCTGAGATTTTCAAGTACATCCCGGCCGGCCACGGGATTGTGAACCTCACAGACCACGTGATACCCAAGCTCCTCCAGTCCGGGGAGAAGCTGTTCGGCTTCCGCTTCTCGGACTTCTGGCTGGACATCGGGAGCATGGACGATTACAACAAAATCCTGAACGAGCAGTGATGATTTACTTTAGGAGACGTCCTTGGCACCTTCAACCCTTAAAAACCCTTCAGCGGGAAGTGCTGGTGCTTTATTCAATCCGTTCCAGATTTTCCAAATATTCAAAGGGGAAACCTGAAATTCCTTTCATATCTTCAGAGAAAAACTGCACTTTGTCTGTGTCATGGCAGGTTAAACAGCCATTTTTGTAAACAGCACCTGTTTTTTTGTCCCTGAACTTTCCATTTCCCCAGAATTCATGGACAAGTTTGTTCAAATTGCTCATGAAACTTTCGTATGACATAAACCAAAATGTAAAACTAAGTTTTATAAGACTATCGATAAACTACCTGACGGCCTTATCCCAGCAAGCCTTAAAAACCCTTCAAATATATTATTTCTGGAACTGTTAGAAGGAAGGTTTCTGTAGAGACCTTCAATCGAGGTTAATATGGCTTCCAAGACTGCTGCTGATATAAAGACGCTTTCTGAGGAGAAGAGACCAGAGCTTGTCACGAGATTCAGGATGCTCCTCGAGAAGAATTACAGGAAGGCCCTGGCGAAATGCGCTGAAGGTAACCCTGCGCTGGATGTGGATTTCTCTGACCTGGACAAGTACAGCCCGGAGATGGCTGACATGCTCCTTGAGGAGCCGGAAAAAATCCTGGAGATAGCCGAGGAGGCCGTGAACCAGATATATCCGGACCTGAAGATAAAGGTCAGGTTCTTCAACATACCCGAGGACACCAACATACGCAATCTTCGCTCAAAACATATAGACAGATTCGTCTCGGTGGAAGGAACCGTGCGCAAGGCCTCTGAAATCCGGCCTGAGATAATGGCCACCATGTGGGAATGCACGGACTGCGGGGACGTGATCAGGCAGCCGCGGAAAGGCGCGTTCATAAGCAGGCCTTACACGTGCAGCTGCGGGAAGAAGGACTTCAAGCAGGTGGGGAGCGAGAAGATAGATACCCGTTGGCTCACAATAGAGGAGCCCTTCGAGCTCACGGAGGGCGACAGGCCCTCCCAGGTGAACATCTTCCTTTCAGAAGACCTTGTTTCCCCGGAAGGAAGGCGCAACTCAGACCCCGGGAACAGGCTCAAGATAACGGGAATACTGAGGGAGGTCCCCAGAGGAAAAGCATATTCGGTCAAGCTGGATTTCTACCTGGATGCCAACCACGTGGAGCCAACAGATGTGAGCT
>JBGPBG010000099.1:0-3607 GCA_041481105.1 Candidatus Aenigmatarchaeota archaeon | reverse complement strand
GCCTATAATGGCTGCAAATATCCAGACCACGACAGCTACCAGCAAGGCCTTGACCCATCCGATCTTATAGAGGCTTCCCAGGGCGATGAGCCATGCAATGCCGCCGATGACGGCTGCCAGCAGGCCAGTGCCGAGGAAGTAATAAGCCAGGGCATAAATGACCGAGCCTACAAAAGCTGTCATGACTGCTGTCCCGATCCCTTCCTTCTCGCCAAACAGCTTCACCACGATGTAGATGACGATAGTGGATACTATCAGGCTGATGACAAAATTCAGGAGCACCGCAACAAATGAAATTGCCATATCAGGGATTGGATTGATGATTTATAAACGTTTATAAAGGGCTCGAGAACAGCTATCGCATCTGAGGACGTATTCAGGCTGTCAAACCCTCTTTTTAAGCCAAAAGCCGCCCATCAGAAATGACGAAAATTCCTGTCACCATATACCCTTATAAACTTTCGGACCAAAGAATATTTGGAAGTCGACTCTCAGTTTGAAGGCGTCAAGAGACGCCTTCGGTTTTGTGCGCCTTCCTCCAGCCAGCAGGTTTTGAATATGTTCTCTCTTGAGGAGATAGTAGAAAAGATATGCGAGCACACTGGGATGACCCAGAAGAAGGTCATGCAGCTCATAGACGAGAAAGAGGATGAGCTGTCCGGACTGGTGTCGCGTGAGGGGGCTGCTTATATCGTCGCGAGGGAGCTTGGGATAAGCCTCCTGAGGGAGAGCAAGAAGCAGCTCAAGATAAAGAGCCTCACTGAAGGGCTTAATTCTGTGGATATTGTTGCAAGGGTTGTGAATATATCAGAGCCCAGGAACTTCGATAAAGATGGCAGGAAGGGCTCTGTTGCGAATCTTATTCTAGGGGATGAGACAGGCATGGTTAGGCTCTCCCTCTGGAACGAGGAGATAGAGGAGCTTGCGGAGCTTGGCGTGAAAGAGGGAGATGTGGTGAAGGTAAGCAGGGGCTACGTGAAGATGGACAACAGGGGGAACCTGGACCTCAGGATCGGGAAGGGCAGGATGGAAAGGGTAGAGGAAGAAGTGAAGCTTCCCGAGCTGAAGGGGATGGAGAGGGATTACGGGACCGTAAGGAGGAAGACCCTGTCCGAGGCGAAGGATGGGGAGACAATCGAGACGAGGGCGTGCCTTGTGCAGCTTTTCAGGAAAAATCCCTTCTTCGAGGTGTGCTCCACCTGCGGAGTGAGGATGAAGAACAGGGGAGGAAAATGGGTGTGCGACCAGCATGGGGAGGTAAAGCCTGATTACCATGTGGTGATATCAGGGGTCTTGGATGATGGTTATGGGAATATCAGGGTTGTGTTTTTCCGGGAACTGGCTGAAAAGCTTTTCGGGAAGACCGCTTCAGAGCTCAGGGCTTTTGCCCAGGAGAGGGTTGATCCTCTTGCGATATATGAGGCGTTTGACTTGCTCGGGAAGGATTATGTGATAAAAGGGCGCTTGCGCAAGAATGAGCTGACAGAGAACCTGGAGATGATTGCAAACAGCATAGAGGAGCCGGATGCTAAGAGGGAGTTTGACCTTCTGCTGAAGGAAATTTCATAGTTTAGACTCGGGGAGTGATTTGTATGCCACGACCGCCAAAGGAAATAAAAGTTGAGGAAAGGGTTGAGGAGACTCAAGAGACGAAAGAGGAATCAACGAGCGTAGAGGATGAGCTCAGGAAGATCCCGGGGGTAGGGGACAAGACACTCCAGAAAATGAGGGAGAGCGGCTATGATAATCTCATGTCTATTGCGGCTGCCCTGAATGCTGACCTTGTCGAGGCCTCGGGCCTGGGGGAAGAGACTGCTGCAAAGATAATAAATGCTGCGAGGAGCAAGCTCAAGATGGGATTCGAGCCTGCGAGCGAGGTGCTCAAGAAACGGCAAAGTATAGCCAAAATTACGACCGGCTCCAAAACACTGGATGACTTGCTTGGGGGCGGGGTGGAGACTCAGGCTATTCTGGAGGCTTACGGAGCTTTCGGTTCCGGGAAATCCCAGATAGCGCACCAGCTTGCCGTGAATGTACAGCTTCCGAAGGAGAAGGGTGGAGTGGAAGGGAAGGCTGTCTTCATAGACACAGAGCAGACTTTCCGCCCGGAAAGGATTGTTGACATGGCCAAGGCGCTTGAGATGGATCCGCAGGAAGCCCTGAACAACATTTTCATTGCCCGTGCGTATAACTCAGACCACCAGATCCTGCTCGCGCAGAAGGCTGAGGAGATACTCAAGAAGGAGAACGTGAAGATAATCATAGTGGATTCGCTTACAGCCTCATTCAGGAGCGATTATACCGGAAGAGGCACGCTCGCTAATCGGCAGCAGAAGCTCAACCGTCACATACACCACCTGCAGAAGCTTGCTGATGTCTACAATGTCGCGGTTTATGTCACGAACCAGGTCATGTCAAATCCCGCGATAATGTTCGGGGACCCCACTGCTCCAATAGGAGGGCATATAGTGGGGCATCAGGCCACATACAGGCTTTACCTGAGGAGAAGCAAGGAGAACAAGAGGATTGCGAAACTCATAGATTCTCCCTGGCTTCCGGAAGGTGAGACTGTCTTCACAGTCGGGAAAGAGGGAGTCAGGGACCTTGAGGATTGACGAGAATAAAATTTATTTATGTATCCTCTCCCTATTTTGAATATTTTGTTCTGTCAGGCGGAAGATTATGGACCAGGAAGAGATAAGAAGGAAATCCCTGGAACTGCATGAAAAATTCAGGGGAAAGATAGAGGTAAGGAGCAAAGTCCCTCTCAGGAACAAGGAAGACCTTAGCATAGCTTACACTCCTGGTGTTGCCGAGCCCTGCAAAAAAATAGCACAGGACAGGGATGATGTTTACAAATACACCTCAAAGTGGAACACTGTGGCGATTGTAACGGATGGTAGTGCTGTTCTTGGCCTGGGGGATATAGGGCCAGAGGCAGCCCTTCCCGTGATGGAAGGGAAGGCTATTCTTTTCAAGGAGTTCGGAGGGATAGATGCCTTCCCGATTTGCCTGGGGACTAAAGACGCGAAAGAGATTATCGGGATCGTTAAGAGGCTGGAGCCCTCTTTTGGCGGGATAAACCTGGAGGATATTTCCGCCCCGAGATGCTTCGAGATAGAGCAGGCCCTCAAGAAGGAGATGGGCATTCCAGTCTTCCATGATGACCAGCACGGGACTGCTGTTGTTGTGCTTGCAGGACTCATGAACAGCCTGAAGGTTGTTGGGGAAAGGATGGAGGATGTGAGCATAGCCATAAGCGGTGCAGGGGCTGCTGGCATAGCTGTTGCAAAAATCCTCCTGGCCGCGAAGGCAAAGGACGTGATTGTGTGCGATCCCAAGGGGACTATTTACCTGGGAAGGGGCGGGCTGAACCCCTTCAAGGGAGAGATCGCAAGGCACATAAACAAGGGCCGCATAAAAGGCGGGCTTGAGGATGCCCTGATGGGTGCGGACGTCTTCATTGGTGTGTCCAGGCCAAACATTGTCACCAGGAAAATGATCGCCTCCATGAACAGGAATCCGATTGTTTTCGCGATGGCCAATCCCGTCCCGGAAATCATGCCTGACGAAGCGAAAGCGGGAGGGGCGAAGGTGATAGCCACGG
>JBGPBG010000098.1:0-3689 GCA_041481105.1 Candidatus Aenigmatarchaeota archaeon | reverse complement strand
TTCATAATGTTCCCGGAGAGCTATTCGAGGGAGACGCTCGAGAAGCTGGGGCTGGACATAGGGAAGAGAATAACCAAGAAGCTGAAGGGCGAATACGTGATAGCTTATGCAGAACATCCTTATGTGCGCGCCAAGGTGTGCACAAGATACGTGACAGAGGAGGTCAAGAGGATCATAAGGAAGGGAAAAGTGACGAAAGAATCATGCTATGAGATAGACATAGTCCCGTGCTATGCGGTCAAGTCAGCTGAGAAGATAAAGTCAGCAGTGGACCGTACCCCATTCCACAACAAGTGGCTTTATGACAACATGTCGCCTGCGCTGGCCTCGCAGGTCCGCCTGCTCAAGCAGTTCGCGAAGGGGATTGGCGTTTACGGCTCTGACGCGAAGGTCCTTGGGGTTTCAGGCTACCTATGCGAGCTCCTCACAATCCAGTACAAATCCTTCAAGAACTTCCTTGACCACGCCTCAAAGTGGGAGGCGGGCCAGGTGTTCATAGATCTGGAGGAGCACCACAAGGATGACAGGGCTTCCGTAGCGAAAGAGTTCAAGACCCAGCCCCTTATTGTGATAGACCCCGTCGACCCGAAGAGGAACGTAGCCTCAAACTTCTCGCCAGAGAATTTCGTGAAGCTCGTGAAATCCTCAAGGGAGTTCCTGGAGAAACCCAGCGGGCAGTTCTTCTTCCCGGAGAAAAAGAAATCCACGAAAGGGCTGAAGAAAAAAATGGAGGAGCGAGACACAAGAATAATCGGGGTCTCCTTCAAAAAGCTTGATGTTATAGATGACATTCTCTGGCCCCAGCTCAGGCGCACCTCGCGGAGGCTCGCGAGCATACTAAAGGAGCATGAGTTCATGGTCATGGGGAAGGACACCTTCTGCACGGAGAAGGATTGCATAATGCTTTTCGAGATGGAGGTCTGGGCTCTCCCGAAAATCAGGAAGCTGGTGGGGCCTTTCGTGTTCTCAAAAACACATTCAGACGAGTTCATCTCCAAGTACATGGGAGCAGGAAGGATATGGGTGGAGGGCTCCTCGTGGGTTGCCGAGATAAAGAGGAAATTCACGCAGGCAGAAGAAAAACTCAGGGACAGCCTGAAAGACTCGGAGAAGAATCTGCTCGCGAAGGGCATAGCCTCCCACCCCGCTCATGCGATCGCAAGGAAGTTCGAGATTCTCGATTCCAAGGAAATACTCAGCCTCGCGAAGAAGAATCCAGGATTCGCGGAATTCCTGAATGATTATTTCACGGAGAGGGTTGTTTAAAGGCCGATACGAATAAAAAGATTTCTTCTATTCTAATCTCATGCCTGACGTGAATTACAAAATTGGCGGCCTGAAAATCAATAAAGACAGATTAGAACTTTCGGGTTCTGATTCATATAAGGCAAGCCACAAATTTGTAGCTGAAGGAGAAGATAGAACTGTTTCTATTTTTGTAGCCGAGGGAAAGAAGCATCCAGATACTATATTTGAATTCAACTTGGATGAAGAAAAGCTGGTCGGAGGAGGGAGCCTCTATTTAGATAAAGAAAAAAGATTGGTTCTGAGCGACTATTCAGGGTGTTATGGAACGATACCCAAAGAAGCAGCACAGAATTTTGTTGAACTTATCGCAAAAGAATTAGAAAAAGAAGGAATAACCATTAATGGAGTTGTGGCCAGCCCTAAACTCTCTGTTTTGGGCATGGTTATGATGAGACGATATTGGAAAAACTTAGGCTTTGAATAATATTGGTTTTGAGCGGGTGATTCATACCGAAAAGCTTATATAGTTCTAAAAATAGAACATATGTTATATGAAAAGAACTAATGTTCTAAGAATAGAACGCAAGTTCTATACCGAAACCGCAATGAACAAGATATTTGAAGTTCTGTTCAACTATCCTGAAAAGGAGTTCAGCCTGAGTGATCTGGCAGAAGTGGCTGGTGTAGCCAAAGGTAATATAGGCAAGATTTTGGACACGCTCTATAAAGACGGCATAATTGAAATAGAAAAACTCAGCAAAATCTGGAGAATAAGGGCAAATCAGAAAAGCCAGATTTTCTTAAGACTCAAGATAATCCATAACTTAATTTCTATTTATCAATCATATTTCGGAGACACGAACTTTATTGATTTTCTGAATGAACATTTCAAGAATCCAAAATCAATCATTATTTTTGGGAGTTTCATAAAAGGAGAGGATATATCGAGTTCTGATATTGACATCGCCATAGAAGCCGACGATTTAAAAGGATACAAGACAGTTCATCTAACCGAGATTGTTGATAAAAATCTAAGAAAAGAAGTCATGAAATTCGAGGAATTTATAGGAAGAAAAATCCAAATCCACCTCTTCAACAGGAAAAATATCGATCTCAACCTCTTCAACAACATAGCTAACGGCATCGTGCTTTCAGGGTTCCTAGAGGTCAAGCCATGAGGCAGGATATAATAGATATGATGGTGAGGACAGGCGAACTAAGACCAAGGCAGCCTGACAGGGAGAGGATAAAATCGCTCCTGAAATCAATCGAGATTAATGTCAATGTCACAAAGGCCATTCCTCTTAACGAATACAGCGCTACAGTCATTTTCCGGGAAATGTACGAATCCATAAGGCAGCTCGGTGACGCGAAATGGTGGCTGCTTGGCTATGAGCCTCAGAATCACCAGGTCAGCATGGACATCCTGAAGGAAATGAACATAAAGGAAAAGCTGAAGCTGAACTATCTTAACAGGTTCAGAAAAATACGGCATGATGCCAATTACAGGGGGTTCGGCGTATCAGCTTCCCAAGCAAAGGAAATAATCGATTTCTGGGACAAATGCGGGAAAGAGATTCTGCAGATTCTAAGCAAAGAGGCAGTATAATCCCGCTACCCGAAAAGCCCCGGCACGAACGTGGTGACAACCATTACCACGGAAATTATTATCAGGATAATTGTGGATATCCAGGACGCAACATTGTAGAACCTGGAGTTCACCCACTCCCCCATTATCCTCTCGTTATTTATTATGAACAGCATTGCCACCAGGATTATGGGAAGCACAACCCCGTTCACGACCTGTGACATCAGCATTATCTGCACAAGGGGCATTTCAGGGATAAGGATTATCCCGAGCGAGACGGCTATAATCACCCCTATTATCACATAGAACTGCCTGGCTTCCCCCAACTTCTTGTTAAGGCCTGATTCCCAACCGAACGCCTCGCATACATAGAATGCCGTGGCTAAAGGAAGAATGAACGCCCCGAACAGTCCTGCTCCGAAAAGCCCGATGGCGAAAAGCTGCTTTGCAAAAGTCCCGGCAAGAGGCTCCAGCGCAATCGCGGCATCACCAGCCGAACTTATGGCAATCCCGTTCAGGAAAAGGGTGGCTGCACAGGAGACGATTATGAAAAAGCTCACGACATCGGTCATGATGCATCCGAGTATGACCTCGATTCTTGAGTATTTGTAATCCTGCGCCCTTATGCCCTTCTCGACCACCGAGGACTGGAGGTAGAACTGCATCCATGGAGCGATAGTGGTTCCTATCACCCCCACGAGCACGATAAGGTATGCGGACGAGAAGGAGAAGGAGGGAGTGACAAGCTGGCGCCCGACCTCTGTCCAGTCTGGGTGTGCCAGGATTCCCGATATTATATATGAAATATAGAAGAGAATCATGAGCAGGAAGATCTTCTCAAGCTTCTTGTAGT
>JBGPBG010000097.1:0-3723 GCA_041481105.1 Candidatus Aenigmatarchaeota archaeon | reverse complement strand
CACTGGAAGCTTGACTTGCACTCACATAAAGGAATGCAAACCTGCGCGCACATTGTCCCTGGAGGTTCACCTGTGCATAGGGAGCCGCACTCGTTCCATGTCCCGTCCGAATCCTCGCACAGATCCTTTGTAATCTCCCGCGAGAAAGCGGGAGGGGAGAAGGAGACAGCCATCACGACTATGACAAGGCCTGATGCTATTGCGAGAAGGACAGTGTCTGTGCGGTCCATAAAGTACTATTACTGCAGTACTATAAAAATCCTAGAAGTCCAGCCGCCAGCTCTTTCTTGTGCCAAGGTAATAACCGAGTGCCAGCGCGAATATCCCTGCAAAGAGCACCAGACCTATTACATCAAAGTATGGGAGCTGCTGGACAGGCGCACTAACGGCCTGCGGGGCGGCTACGCCTCCTATCTCTTTCAGCGCGTCAGGCGCGCCTGATCTGAATTCTGAGACCGCAAGCATGAGGGAGCCTGTGAACATGTCATACGCCGTTACAATGAATGCCATTGCGGACAGTGAAAGTATAACCCAGATTTTCGTGTCCCCGGGATGGAGTATGTTCTTCCCGTCCCTTGTGAGCTCATAATACTTCCATTTGTGGCCGTCATCCTTGAGCACAACAAGCTCAGCCTTCCTCAGGCTGTCCATGTGCTCCTTGACTGTCGAGGAAGACATATTCAGCTCCTTCGCGAGCTCCGTGAGCATCTTCCTCCTCACGTCCAGGCTCTTGAGGATTGAGATTCTTGTGTCAGAAGCAAGGCTCCTGAAAACCTTCTTGTCCAGGGTGATTTTTTCCTCTGGCATGTTTCTCCTATAACAATTGCTTTCACTGCTTTTATATTTACCCATTCCGCTTTGTTTCGGGTTTTGCCGAAAGCTCCAATCTTTATATTGAAGCTTTCCAATAAAATTATTATGGCCGGGACGGGGCTCTTGAAAGTAATCTGGATGTATGCCCTCGGGCTCGCGCTCATTTTTGTCGGTCTGTACATGATAGCATTCATGTCCTCAGGCCCGACAGGCTTCATCCTCATGGTCGGAGGTCTTTTATTCTCCATGGTTGGAGGGATTTACGGCAAGAAAAAACTTATGGAAGGCTCTGCGGAGAGTATTCCTGCCATAGAGACCAAGCAGATAGACCAGCTCAAGCAGAATGTCGTGAGCCAGCTCAAACCTCCCGAAACGCCTGCCGACCCTCCCCAGCATGCTCCAGTCCTGCCCAAGCCTGAACCAAAACAATTAGCTCAGCCGACACCAATCCTGCCACCTCAGCAGATTGCACCCGCAGTGCCTGCTGAAGGGGGAGTCATAAAGATATTGCTCTGCCCGGACTGCAGCACCGAAAATCCGCCAACCAATATGTTCTGCTCCAAGTGCGGCAAGAGGCTCAGAAAGCCGGAAACTGCAGCACCGCCTTCTGGTCCAGCGATTGCCCCAAAAGCCATAAAAACCAGGCCAAAATCCAGGAAAAAAGCCAAAAAGAGAGCCAAGCCTGCAAATTCGGCTTCCGCCTAATCAAGATAGTGCAGGCTTTGTGTCTGCTCGCATTATCTTTATCCTCTTTCTCATCAAAATAAACAGGAACACTGCCACAAAAATCAGCAGCCATGGGAGGTCGAATGATTGCGGAATCGTGTAGAGCGCCTTCGCAAAAACCACAAAAAAGAAAGCGGCTCCTGTGAATACTCCTGCCCAGAAAAGCGCCACCAGGATGTCCGGCGCCTTCGCGAGCTTCTTGGAAATATCCTCCTCTACTGGCATCGTATCACATTTATATTATATGTTTACCCCATATAAATCGGTAAGAGGGGAGTCGTATGCAAGCAAGAGTCTGGAGATGCAGGATATGCGCGGAGTCTTACATAGGTTACGAAAGGCCCACTAACTGCCCTTTCTGCGGCGCCCATCAGGAATACATAATCCCGGCAGAGAACTGGAAGTTTGAGGATGATATGCAGCTTTCTGAGAAGTCCAGGAAGAACATGGAGGAAGCGCTTAAACTGGAAATAAGCAACACCTCCTTTTACCTGTGCATATCCAAAGTCTCAAAAGACCCTTTCATTCAGGGGATGTTCAAGATTCTCTCCACCATAGAGAAGGAGCATGCCAGCCTGCACGCAAGGATCCTGAAGGTCCCCAAGCCTGACATAGATTTTGACCAGAAACTCTGCACTGCTATTGACAAGGATTCCGTGAAGGAATCCCTTGAAAGGGAGATAAACGCTGTGGCGAAATATGGTAAGTTCTGGGGGGAAGCGAAGGAGCCCAGGCTTAGGGAGATTTTCAAAGCGCTGGTGGACATAGAGGGGGACCACATCCAGCTGGACAGGGAAGTGCTGGCAAGGATGAAATAGCTTAATTCCTCATTTGCCCTTATTCTTATTCCAAGCATAACCAACTGATACAAGAATAATTGCAAGAGGCAGGAATATGAAAACGCTGAGAATCACACAAGGGAAAATTATCAGGCATACATCCCCAAGTAATAAATAGAAGGATAACATGATGAGCGCCATGCCAGCGATAAGCGTGGCTGGCGGGTTGAACCTGATTCTCTTGAGCTTCCTTATAGTATTAAGCGTGAATTCATCCATTTCTCCGGGAGGGGTTGCTATCTGCCCACCGGAACGGAGCCTGTGAATTAAGGCAAACAGCACAGCAAACAGGGCTGCAAATGACAGATAAACAGAATAAACGCCGAGAAACGTGTATTCCTGAACAAAGAACATATAATACATTGCATAAAAGAACAGTCCGGCCAGACCTATTATCAAGGCTGCATAAAGAAGCCAGCGGATAAGCAGTTTTTTGCTTCCAGTTCTCCAGATGCCGACTATCCCTAAAACAACTAAAATTACGAAAAATATGGTCTGAACCCACCAATTGAGATTCATAGCTCCTCATTGTCCTATTTAATTCTGCGTTAAATGTTAAATGGAAGTTGTTTAATAAATATTGCAACCTTAGATAATTATGCTTAGCTGCATAAAGCAGACCGAAAATGGAGTTCTTCTCACTGTGCGAGTGAAGGCAGGCTCAGGAAATTTCTCGATTTTTGCCAAAGAGGATTTTCTCGAAATTCGCACAAGAAACCAGGCAGAAGATAATAAGGCCAACCAGGAGATTGTGAAGAGCCTCATGAAAATCCTGAGGAGGGATGTCCGGATAATCCGCGGCCTGAAAAGCAGGCACAAGGAGATATTCGTGGCCGGGGCTTCCCCCCAGGAGGTTGAGATCCTGCTGGCTAGGAAGTGAAGCGTGGAAAAGGTTTCTTTTAAGAACTCCCGTGGCCTGAACCTCGTGCGTGCAGGATGAGGTTAAAAGGCTGACGGGCAAATATCGTTATGAAAAAACGCTTTAGCATGTGGTCAGGCGAATATAATCCTGAGCGGGATGGAGATTTGAAAACGTACCTTGAGAGGCAGCATGGCGGGACTTTCTGCCTTTTCAAGGGATACAAACAATACAAGATGCTTTGGGACCAGGGGTTCCTTGAGCCAGACATCACTGCCATCAGGCTTATGTGGAATATTGGAAGGGGGGATGAATTCTTTGGAGTCAGGGGACTGCATGAGATAGAAGGATATGACAACATACCATTCCACACGGCAAGGTCCGGAATACATGACCCCGAAAAGGTCCTTGAAGAGGGGCCTGGATTTGAAGTCCATTATTTCAATCCACACCCCGTGCCAAGGGTTCCGGAAAAGAAAAAGCGCT
>JBGPBG010000096.1:0-3756 GCA_041481105.1 Candidatus Aenigmatarchaeota archaeon | reverse complement strand
CTGTGGGAAGGAAGCTCCTCGATACGGGGAGGTACGTGAATGAGGGCCTTGATGTGAAGCCGAAAATGGGGATCGAGCAAATAGATTTCTCCGCCCATACGGACCATGACCATCTCATAGAGTTCTTCCAGAAAACCAATCCAGGGAAAATCGTGCTTGTGCATGGTGACAGCAATCCTGAGTTTGCCCAGGAGCTGAGGCACATGGGATTTGACGCTTATGCCCCTGCCAACGGGGACAAGGTTAAAGTATAGCAAAACAAATCTCTTATTATGTCCAAGATTCTTTCAATAGACGGTTCGCAGGGAGAGGCTGGAGGCCAGATTCTAAGGACAGCCGTGGGGCTTTCCTGCGTGACCGGAAACCCTGTCAAGATATTCAATATCCGGAAAGGCAGGCCTGTTCCTGGCCTGAAGGCCCAGCATCTCAAGGGGATAGAGGCTGCTGCAAAGCTCTGCAAGGCTGAAGTGAAAGGGCTGAGAATGGGCTCCAAGGAAATTGAATTCTATCCGAAGGAAATTTCAGAGCAGAAGCTGCAGATAGACGTGGGCACGGCCGGCTCCGTGACCCTGGTCCTGCAGACCCTCATGATACCTGCTGTGACGGCAGACAAAGACCTTATTTTTGAGATAACAGGCGGGACGCATGTTCCCTGGAGCCCGACGACAGGCTACTTCCGCCACGTCTTCTGCGAGTTCCTTGGGAAAATGGGCGCGAATGTTGAATCGGAAACGCTTTCCTACGGGTTCTATCCAAAGGGTGGCGGGAAAATAATGGTGATAGTAAAGCCTTCTTCGCTTCTCATCCCAGTCAGTCTGGCCTCCAGGGGGAAGCATATCTTTACAGAAGGCTGGAGCTCTGCCTCGAAGGATTTGGCAAAGAGCCAGGTGGCGGAAAGGCAGATGGAGGCTGCTGAAAAGCTTCTGGGACCTGTCAAGAAATCCGTTAAGTACGTCCCCTCGCCATCTCCAGGTTCTGCAATAACGCTTGCCTCCTTCTTCGGGAATTGCTTCCTGGGCGCGAGTTCCATTGGGGAGAGGGGAAAAAGCGCGGAGAAGGTGGGGCATGAGGCTGCGACGCTCCTGAAGAAGAATCTGGATTCAGGTGCATGCCTGGATGAATGGATGACTGACCAGATACTTCCCTATCTTGCGCTTGCCAAAGGCAAATCCGAGGTTTCAGTGACCAAGGTCACGCAGCATGCAAGAACTAACATATCCGTGATAGAGAGGTTCTTGGATGCGAAGTTCAAAATAAACGGGAACAGGATTGAGTGCACGGGATCCCGCTAAGTCATTTATTTCTCAAATTCAAATATCCGCATGCAGAAACTTGGAAGGCTCTGGGAAATAGACTCCCTGCGCGGAATTGCCATAATCCTCATGGTTGTTTCCAATTTCGTCACGGACGTGAGTTTTTTCGGGATTTATGACATTAACATATATTCGGGCTTCTGGCTGTATTTTGCGCGGCTTGTTGTATCCATGTTCATCCTTCTGGCAGGAATCTCACTCACGCTCAGCTATTCAAGGGTAAGGAGCAAAACTTCATGGGAGATACATAAGAAATACCTTATAAGGGGGGCAAAAATCTTCTCTCTTGGTTTGGTCATAACCCTCGCGACCTGGATTTTCATAAGGCAGAATTACATCCTGTTCGGGATTCTCCATTTAATCGGGGTCTCCATTATCCTCGGACACTTCCTCCTCAAGAGGCCTAAAGCAAGCCTTTTACTGGGCGTTTTGCTTGTGCTCTCCGGAATATATCTGCAAAGCCTGGTTTTCGGTTTCCCGTGGCTTGTCTGGCTTGGCTTCAGGCCGGAAGGCTTCTACAGCGTTGATTATGTGCCGCTGCTTCCATGGTTCGGCCTGTTCCTGATAGGAATGTTCCTTGGAAACATGCTTTATCCAGATGGTAAGAGAAGGTTCCGACTCAGGAATTCAGAAAACAGGCTGTTCGCTCCCATCCAATTCCTGGGAAGGAATTCCCTGAAAATTTACTTTATCCACCAGCCGATTCTAATCCTGGCTCTTTGGGCTTCTTTTCCATATCGCTTTCCCTTCTAGCTGCACTTCCTGAATCCTGTGCAGGGGGATTGTGGTCTCCCTCCCGTTCTTGTACCAGAAATAGTGCCTGTCCAGGCCGCTAACCTGCGAGCCATGTATTGTTTTCCTGTCTCCTGGGGTCCCTCTATGCAATATTATAATCTCGCATCTCTCGAGACCGCCCTTCCATTTCAGTCTGTTCAGGACTTCGAAGACCATAAAAAAGAATTGAGTAAGCACAATATAAGCTTAAAAGATTTTTTACAAAAACTCAATAGAGGTGATACTATGGGTTTGTTTTCAAAAAAGTCTGCCAAGATATCTAATGAGGAAATGTTGAAAAAGATATCAGGCATAACAGCTTACGGTCCTGCTGAAAGAGGTCAATTACAAACGTACATGGAGAATAACGTTACGAAATATCTGAACCCTTTCGATGCAGAAACAAAAAGCGGATATGTCAGCAAGATAAAGGAGGCTCTTGTACATGCAGGCCACAAACCGGACTCCTTTAAGCTGCCGGACTAAACCATTACTCCCAAAGCCTTCAGGTCATTCTTCAGCTTTTCCGTTCCCTGGAACCTTACTGCCTCTATCCCGAGTTCCCGGGCGGGCGGGATGTTCTCAGGCTGGTTGTCTATGTATATGCATTCCTCTGGCTTGAGCTTGAATTTCTTGAGCGCATGCCTGTAAATCCCTTTGTCAGGCTTTGCCATTCCTGCCTGGAATGAGAAAACGTGATTGCCAAAAAGGCTGTAAATTTCTCCGTATTTCTTGACAGCATAACTTGACGTGTCTTTATCAACATTCGAAATCGCATAGATTTTATATCTGGATTTTAGCTTTCTTATCAGCTCTATAGTCGAAGGTATCGGGACAAGAATGCCCTTCCACGTCTTCCTGATCTCTTCCGCAACGTCCGGAGGCAGGTATTTGCTTTTTATCGCCTTCCAGACTTTCTCCTCAGAAATCTTCCCCTTGAAATAGAGCCTCCATTCAGGGCTTCCCAGAATGGCACGGTAAATCTGCTCCTTGCTCATTCCTGCCTTTTCCTCGAATCTTCCTGCATAAGACAGGAAATCGTCATTTATGACAACCCCGCCTATGTCGAATATTATGGCCTTTATCATGATGCATCAGGCGGGACTCACGTTGGAAAGAAGCCGGCTTCGCCGACTTCAATCGAAATCGAACCCGCATTACAGGCTTGGGAAGCCCGTGTCCTACCACTAGACTACTGATGCAGTTTTTAAATATATAGATTGGATAAAGGTATATAAACCACGCTTTAAAGGCCATAAGAATCGGGCCGGTGGTCTAGTGGTTATGACGCTGCCCTAAACATGTGGTTTTTCCGCATGTTGGCGAATACAAGGCAGAGATCGGCAGTTCAATAGGGAGATCGGGGCTTTACACGATTGAAATAAGCCGTCCTTCCAGAGAATCTGCCCCGGCCCATGGGCTGGTAGATCAACTGGTAGATTGACGGTTTAAGCCGATAGAGCAAAGCCGTCTCTCCAGAAGAGATCGCTGCCTCGGCATGGCAGAGGCTCCGGGTTCAAATCCCGGCCAGTCCACTTACCTAGAATGAAGGTGTCAAGAGACGCCTTCTGTCCAGAATGTGCTGGGATGGCCGAGCTAGGTTTAAGGCGCAGGATTGCTAATCCTGTGTGCGAAAGCACGCGAGGGTTCAAATCCCTCTCCCAGCGCT
>JBGPBG010000095.1:0-3760 GCA_041481105.1 Candidatus Aenigmatarchaeota archaeon | reverse complement strand
GGGAATTACGGGAATTACAATACCTGGCCGCCTGTATCAGGTCCTGGCTGCTGGTACAACAATTCTGATGTGGGCAGTTCAAACGGGCCTGTATTCAGATCCAGGTTTCAACAGTAATCTGAATGCCATGGAAACATTGGATAAGCACGCCACACCAATTTAAGATTGCGCGACAAAAATAATATAATGGTCACAGAACGGCTTTCTGAGGCAAAACTATTTTTTCTAGCATTGCCGGTTCTTGCCATAATCTTGGTTTCAGGCTGCACAACCGGAAGCACTGTGTCAGGAAATGGTGTTATTGTGAAGGAGTTCGCTCCAGAATTTACAGAAATTTATGCAGGAGAGCCTGTAACATTCCGGCTCCTTATGCAGAATCAAGGTTCCGTAAACGCCAACAACGTTCACGCAGAACTTCTCGGTCTTGATGAGGACTGGTGCGCAAGCCAAACAGGCGGTAATACATGCAAATCTAGCGCAGGAAACAGAGCAGAAATGCTTCCCAACGAACCCGAATGCCAATACACCGGTACAAACTTCAATATGCTTGCTCCCGATCCAACAAGAGGAACATCCGGAGGTTCTCACATATGCACGTGGACGTACAATGCACCGCCTATACAGAAGGGCTTCACGATAACTTACACCCCGACCGTAAGAGTTTTCTATGCATATAACAGTGGGGTGGTAAAACTGATAACATTCGGTTCTAGCAACGAGCTTCGCAACATACAAGATACAGGAGGCAAGCTTCCCGCAGAGACGAAGAGCCAGACCAGCAGCCCGATAATGCTGGACATACAGACAAAAGGCCCGATAAGGTTCTGGCAAGGCGAGAATGGAGTGATAGTGCCAGTTGAGATAACCATAAACAACGTCGGAGGCGGGATAGCCTGCGCAGATCCGAATTCCGGTAAAATACAAGGCTCCTGCAAATCAACTGTTGCCCAATCAGGCGAGAACGCGCAGAACAAAGTAAAACTCACAATAAGCTTTGGCACAGATTCAAGCAGTAAAATGAGTTTGCAGGTGGAGGCATGCGCAGGCTTTTCGACAGGAAAAGTGATAAGCCTATGGAAAGGGCAGAGTAATTCCATAGTTTGCGAGGTGCTGGCTGCTGGCCTGAATTCAGTCAGCACTGTCCAGAGGATGATTCAGGTGACAGCTGATTATGAATATTATACAGACACAAGCTCTTCCATAAAGGTAATAGGCAGGGAAACTGTAGGTAGCAGCCCTAATTATGGCACTTCGGGAAGCGGCTATGGAGATGTTTCCTAAAACTCCTTCAAACTCTTCTGGCTTTTGGAAATGATTCCTGCGGACTTCTTTTTCTTCACAGGCCTGCTCTCCTTCGCGGCTTTCCTTTCTGTCTTATCCTTTAGTTTCTCCTTGTCCGCCCCTTCAAAAACAGGATACCCGTAAACCCCGTCATAGCCGGGCCTTATCTCCACCTTCCCCTTCCTCACATCCACTATGGCCCTTGCCAGTTTCTCGTCCACAACCTTTTCCAACTCCTGCTCCTCCGCATCAAGAAGGACAGCGAACTCAGACCCAAACCTCTGAACCAAAGAGTTGTACACAGCCCATATCTTCTTGGAGTAGAGCTGCTCTATTCCCATCCTGGCTGAGATTATCTCCGTGAGCGGCATGAGGGACTTGAAGGGTATGGCTCCTTTTGGAACATAGCCAGCCGGCCTGTCTGCCAGCTCCTCTATCCTGTGCAAAACCCCTATGGTCAGCCGCCTCTTGCACACGGGGCACCAGTTCCCGAGCTCCTTGGCTTCCTCTGGAGACAAGGAGATATTACATAGCCTGTGGCCATCATAATGGTATTTGCCATAAGAAGGGTCCACCTCTATTGTGTAAAGGAACTTCTTGGGATCATTTTCCCTTATGGCTGAGAGCAAATCCATGTAAGTAAGCGACTTGAGGTCAAATACATTAGCCTCTCTGCCAATTCTCCACGGCCAGAAGGAGTGGCTGTCAGAATTCGAAACCAGCGCGAATTTATCGAGGGAAGAGAGACGCCAGTTCATCGCTGGGTCGCTGGACAAGCCCGTCTCTAGCGCATGTATGTTTTTGGTCTGGTCCTTGAAGCAGTCTTCCATGGTGTCAAATCCAGACTCCGACCCGAATACGCTGAACCAGGGAGTCCATGCATGGGCAGGTATGACTTCGCTCTCCTTATCCACACCCTTTATGAGTTCCACCAGGTCCGGGCAGGGTATCCCGCATATAGGCCTCCCGTCAGACTTCAGGTTCACCTTCCTTTTTGTAAGCGTCTCGTTTATCTGCTCAGCTACCTCAAAACTCCTTGTCAGGATTATGTTATGCACCCTCCTGACCTTCCCTTCCTGGGAATATATGCTGGATATCTCCCCCGAAAGCATGAAAGGGAAACCATCATTGTCCCTTAGTATTCCAGTTCCATCATCTTTCAAGTTATCTTTAAGCTCCTGAAGCCAGACAGGATGGGTGAAGTCGCCTGTTCCCAAAAGGTTCAGCCCCTTTATTCTCGCGTACTTGGTAAGATTGGGAATGGTAAGCTGGGTGCTTGTAGCCCTGCTGAACCTCCCGTGCATGTGCAAGTCCGCAATGACATTCATGACAATCAACTGAATCTTAACTAAAAATTAGAAAGAGGATTTAATATTCTTCAAAGTCCTCTTTGTTTTTCTTCCTGCTCTTCTTTTCCTTCTGCCTGGCCTTCAGGTCCCTCTCGTACTTCTCTATCCACGCCTTGACGGCTTCCGCGTCTTTTGACGAGTTCCCGACCCCAGAGGTGTTCCCCACGCCCACTATTATCACAGTATCGCCAGGCTTTGTCATCTCCAGGCTCCTGTCTATTGACTTCTTTACCTCTGGAAGGGAATCCTTTATGGTCTTCCTCATCGGGGTTATAGCCTCCTCCTGGCTCATCTTCACAACTATAGAATCAACCGGGATATTCTTCTTTACAATAACATCCTCTATGAAGAACCTCTCCGTTCCAGGTCCTCCCATGGCCACCCCAACACCCTCTGCCAGGGAGCCTGTCTTCTCACCCTCAAGCTTTGCAGCAGCATCTATGGTTATGATCCTTGCTATCTTCTTTTCCTTCACCAATCTTGCCACTGTCTTTCCAGGATAGCCTATCCTTCCCCCAGGACCCTTTGCCTTTACAAGAATCAGATTCCTGCCATTGGCCTTGGTCTCCGATATTATCATCTCTTCCTCTTTTATCTCCTTCCATGAGGCTTTTCCTGCCATATCCGCAATAACAAGCGGCCCCAGACCATCCCCTATGGGTTCCCCCTTGGAAAGGGATTCCGTTCCCTTGAACATGGCCTTTGCGATCCTCTCTATCATCGGCAGCTGCATCTGCAGGAGCATTGCTATCTGTATGTTCTTGGTCTTCCTAACTATCTCCACATAGTGCCTGACAATCTTGGAAATCTCATGCACCGTGATACCGCCTGCCAGGCCCATCTCTATATTGGCCGTTTCTTCCGGATCAAGATTTGGAGCAATCTGCTTTACAAAATAGGTAAACCTGTCCTTCTCCCCCCTTATCACATGGTCAAACTTGGGCACGATCCCGTTAGGGTCCAGGCTCACAGGCCCTATCACGAAAAATTCATAGAACCGGTTTATGCTCTCTTTCATCTCTTTCGTCGGCTTCTGCTTCTTTACTATCTCCTTTATTATGAACTTCTTTGACTTCTCTGACATGTCCTCCAGTTCCCTAGCAGTGCCTTCAAGCTTCCACATTATCTGG
>JBGPBG010000094.1:0-3781 GCA_041481105.1 Candidatus Aenigmatarchaeota archaeon | reverse complement strand
TAGGACTAGGTATCGTGTGAAAATGGAAAGGGAGAAGGATATGGACTACTGCATAGTGTGCAAGAACCTGACTGAGAAGAGGTACATGCTCGAGCTGAAGGACTCCAGAAATTCGGTGGGGGTGAAGGCGCACGTGTGCAGGGACTGCTTCAATAGGTTTTTGTCCAGCCATGCTAACGAGGGGATGTTCAGGATATCCAGGTTCCTTGGATGGGCAAGGGGAAAGGACCGGATTAGGGAATGAAGTAGGCTTTGCCTACTTCCATCGAAAGTCGGGGATAAAATTAATTTGAAGGTGGGCAAGCCACCTTCTTTTTCAAATCTATTCTGATTTTTCCGCGGGCTTCTCCGTGTGAGGCCTGTGCTCTGATTTCTGGCCTGAAGGCGGCGCGGCCGCCTTCTCTCCAGCATGAGCATGCTCTTCTTTAGGTTTTTCAGCGTGCTCTGGTTTTTTCTCAACATGCTCTTCTTTCTTGTGCTCCTTCCTCTCTTCCTTCGGAGCCTCCGCTTTATCTTCCTTGGATTCCTTCTTCACACCCAAGCCCTCTTCTATGGATTTTGCCCCGTATGTGACAATCTTCGCATTTATCTGCGAGATGGCGGGAGAGATCGTGTTCCCGCGGATGGATTTGCGCTTTCGCCTCCCCTTGGAGGCAGGATGGAATCCCGGCCCGTGTGAGAGAAGGATTTTCTTCCTTCCGGGACCTTCCATGTCCCTCCTCATAGGAAAGCCTTCCTTGTCAGAGCCCCCCGTAACCTCGAGTTCGTATCCTGCAAGGCCGAGGTGGTTTCCCGAGAACTTGTCGCCTATCTTCTTCCCTACAAGGCCCGAGGCCCCCTGGTCAATCTCTTTCTGGTAAGCCTTCTTTGCCTTGGGGTCTGATATCACGATTTTGAAGTTAGCCATAAAATACACCTCCCAGTGCTGTGTAGCGCGCCTTGGCGCGCTTTCCGGCGGTGCCGGGTTATAAGTAAATGTGCCTTAGGGTTTAAATCCTTTACAGCAGAACAAGCACGAAATCCAGGATTATGATTGCCATCATCAGCCCTGTCAGGACTCTCATTATGGCTTTCGAGTGCTTCGGGGTTACCCGCTTGAAGATTATGTCCCACATCCTCCCCCCGTCCAGCGGCCCTATCGGGAGCATGTTGAACATCCCCACGCCCAGGTTTATCAGGAACAGGAAGAACATCAGGCCCTGCAGGAACGTGACAGCCTCCTGGTAGTTTTCCAGGCCAGACTTTATTTTTGTGGAATCGAAAACCCCCACAATCCCTATGAATCCTGAGCGGGGATGGGATTCCAGCTGGCTTTCGAGCGAGGCTATTTTTGAGTGGGCTTCTGGCCGGAGGCCCGGATATGTGGAGTTCATGTAGGCCCAGAAATGTATGTCCCTCTCTATGGATGACCATGTTGGCTGCTGATAGCTTCCTGTTATGTACGCGAATCCGTTGGATACGGATTTCGAGAAGTCTATCGTTCCCGGGAAAGCCTGCTCAAGGCCTGCAAGAATGCTGGTTGAGAAATCCGGTACGAATGCGGGCTCTGGCTCAGGAACTGTCTGGATTGTGTATGTGGAGTTCTGTGTTCCGTTGGTTGTTGCGACTGTTATTGTCTGGTTGGGGCCTATTGCCCGGAGGACCTGGGAAAGGTCCCTGCTGTTTTGAATAGTGTAATTATTTATCCCTATGATAGCCCCTGTCATGTTCGCGCCAGCGGCAGGGTAATCCTTGGCAAGGGCCTGATAGCCCACGCCAACTGGGGTGAAGAATGAGAAAGCCAGAACAACAAGAAGCGCGAGGCTCGCAAAAGCTATCACATAATTCGCGAAAGAGCCGACTGCAAAGACCCTGAGCTGCTTCCACGATTTCTGCTTCTTTAGCTGGTTCTCGTCAGGCTCCACAAAAGCCATGGGTATCACTAGAAGGAGTCCCCAGCCGAGGGATTTTATGCGCACCTTCTCCCTGGCTGCCATCACCCCATGCATGCCCTCGTGCACGATCACGAGAACCGCTATGGAGATTATCCAGTACCAGAACGGGACCGCAAAATAGCCAGGACCTATTGTGGTCTGGCTTGTGGGTGAGGGCAAAAGGATTCCGGGGCCCACAGTTATTGCGCCTGTGGCAAGCAGCTGCGTCTGCACGATAAGCAGCCAGATTATCCATACTGAGGAAAAGAGCGTGATTATCACCGCAAGAGTCCCCACCACGAGCCAGAACCTGGGGAATCTTGTCCCGAGCCTTATTAGGAACTTCTTGCCTCTCTGGGTCTTCCTCATGAGCAGGATGGACTCCCGCTTCCAGTTCTTCCTGTCAAGGTAGACAAGGAGAGCTAGGAATGCGGCAAAAATAAGGACAGAAACCAAGTACCAGTCGACCATACACAAATAATATGGATTGCGGCTTATATAATGCACGCTTTTGCGGGTATTTTCCCTTATAAATTTATCTATTAATTAATGTAATATATAATAACTATACAAGCGATTGACCCAAAGTTTATGTTTCGGAGGTGTTATGATGGCCATAGGACACGGAGAAGAGAAAGAAGAGGAACAGCTGGAAGAGCAGATTGAGGAGACGGAAGTGACGGACGGGACCGAAGGCTCTGAAGAGCCTTCAGAAGGGGCAGCGGAAGAAGCATCCAGCCCTGAGGAGGAGAGCAGGTATGCCTTTCCCGAGGCAGCTGTGGTCAGGGTCATGAAGAAGCATCTTGACAAGGAGAAGATGATAAAGAAGGAAGTCAAGATCGCGATGAACCAGTGGCTCGAGAAGTCCTGCGCGAACATAGCGAAGGAGATGAACAAGGTCCCTTACGTGATGGTCACGCTTAACGAATTCAAGCAGGGCGTAAAGGTGTACGACAGCCTCGAGGAGTTTGACATGGAGAAGCAGAGGATCCTCGCGCACATGGAGGCCATAAAGAAGGACATCGAGAGGCTGGAGAGGGATTTAGGGAAGCTCACGTTCAATCCGGACGGTGTCCGCTAAGGCGGATCCGCTCTTTCTTTATTTTTATTGCTAGAATTAGTTCAACGGATTTGATGCGGGAGCTGGGTCAGCCAATCCAGATTGGTTAAGCTCGCGGTCCCCTGTTCTGGGTTTCGGGGACATAACTCTGATATGGGGTAATGAAATAAAAAGGTATCGATAGGGAGAAAGGGGGCAAGGAATCTTTTTTAACCCAAAAATAAACGTCCTGATATGGACATTCCAGCCTTCCCGCAAGAAGAGACATATTGGTATGGGAGTTATCAAGTGCCCCCTGTTATAGAGGTGAATTCATGATGATACTCGAAGATTTGCTCATATTCGGTTCGGTCACGGTCGCGGCATGGTTCCTTTTCATCTACTTTTGGCCGCGCCTTATCCTGTTCGTGTACAAGAGGGCGATCCTCGTTAAAGGGTTCGGCGACGGCCCCATCCCGGTCAATACGCTCTACACGGAGCCCCAAGCGCTTTTTGCAGATCCCCTCCACCCGCCCACCTCGGCCCCAAAAGTGGCGACAAGCGGCGTGAACCGCGACACGCTCCTTGCGGTCGGCTGGCTCGATCTCTCCAAAGGAGCGCAAGTGCTGCACGTGCCGGACATGGCTGGCCGGTATTACAGCGTGCAATTCACCGATCCGTCGAAAAACACTAATTTTGCCTATGTCGGCAAACGCACCACGGGCACAAAGGCTGGCGATTATCTCATCACGGGGCCGAACTGGAAAGGACATGTGCCGAGCAGAATGAAACAGATATCCTCGCCGAAAAACTCAGTGCTCGTCATAGG
>JBGPBG010000093.1:0-3809 GCA_041481105.1 Candidatus Aenigmatarchaeota archaeon | reverse complement strand
GGTGTCAGAGGCTGGCTTGAAAACGATTGTATTGCCGCAGATCAGGGCGGGCATAATCTTCCAGGCAGGAATCGCGATCGGAAAGTTCCAGGGAGTTATTAGGCCAGCCACTCCTACAGGCCTGCGCACTGTCATGCAGAATTTGTCGCGGAGCTCTGACGGCGTGGTGTGGCCGAACAGGCGGCGGCCTTCCCCTGCCATGTATTCTGTGATGTCTATTGCTTCTTGCACATCCCCTCTTGCTTCCTGAAGGACTTTCCCCATCTCTATCGTTACTGTTCTTGTGAGGGATTCCTTGTTCTGGCGCAAGAGAGAGGCTGCGCGGAAAAGCATCTCCCCTCTTTTCGGAGCAGGAATGGAACTCCATTCCTCAAGCGCCCTTTCGGCAGCGTCAACTGCACGGTTCACGTCGTTCTCGTTCCCTGACTGGAACTTGCCAAGGGATTTTTCTGTAGCCGGATTGAGGCTCTGGAAGGTTTCCCCGGATTCGGAAGGAACCCACTTCCCGCCTATGAGCATTTTGTAGGCTTTTATCATCTGCCAGCCCCTTTTTTGCGGGTGCAGCAGCCATATTCGTAAAGGGCTCTCAGGGCCTCTGCTGCCCCTTCCGGATAGGAGAAGCACGGGACTCCGAAGTCCTCAAGGCTCTTCTTCAGGACTTCTGTGTAACGCCCGCCAGCCGCCAGAACGATAAGCGGCTTCTGCTTCCTGTCAGATATCGCGGAGACCACGTCCACAATATCCGGGGTTAATGTAGGTATCTGGAAAAGTATTATGACTGCAACCATGTCAATGCCAGGATCCTCCATCGCTGCCTCCATCGCAATCTTGTACCTTTCTGTGTCCGCGTCTCCGGTGAGGTCTATTGGATTCTTCACAACCACGTGGGGAGGGCAGGCCTTCCTTATTTTCTCGATGTTCTGCTGGCTCATTTTTGCGAGCGAGAGCCCATTCTTGATGAGCCAATCTGTTGTCATCACGCCATATCCCCCGCCGTCCGTGATTATCTGGACGCGGTTCCCTTTGGTCGCGGGCTGCGTTGAGAGCACGCGCGCGAAATCAAAAATCTGCTCAAGGTCCTTTGCCTGTATCACTCCCGCCTGCCTGAAAGCCGTGGAATAAATCTCTGCAGAGCCTGCGAGCGAGCCTGTATGTGAGGCCACTGCTGTCGTGCCTTCGGAGGTGGTGCCGCCTTTCAGGACTATGACAGGCTTCCTGGAGGAGACCTTCTTCGCTATCTCGTAGAACTTCCTTCCCTCCTTCACGCCCTCAAAATAACAGCATATCACGTCCGTGTCCTTGTCGTTCGCAAGGTATTCGGTAAGGTCTGCCTCATCCACGTCCACTGCATTCCCGTAGGAAACGAACTTGGATATCTTGTAGCCTTTCATGGCCATCCAGTCCAGGACAACAGAGCCTAACGCTCCTGATTGTGAGATGAAGGCAATCTTTCCCTTTCCAGGCCTCTCAAGCTTGTACCTGGGAAGGAAGAACGTGTCCACGTTCGAGTAGGGGTCGTAAATCCCGATGCAGTTCTCGCCTATCACCCGGATATGGTATTTTTTCAGGATGGCGGCGACTTGATTTTCCAGATCCACGTTGCCTATCTCCTTGAAGCCGCCGGATATTATAATCACGGCCGGGATTTTCTTCTTCCCGCATTCCTCAAGCGCCTGGGGAACTATGGGTGCGGGAATTGTTATGACGGCTAGTTCTATCTTCTCTTCCACTGAAAGCACGCTCGGATAGCACCTGTGGCCGAACAGCTCTTCAGCGTTCGGGTTTATGGGAAAAATCTTTCCCGCGAACTTGCCCTCCACGAAATTGCGGAAAATCACGTGGCCGATTTTCTTGGGGTCGCGAGACGCGCCTATTATCGCGACGGATTTCGGCTTGAAAAAATAGTCGAGCTGGTTCATACTATTATTTGGTTGCTCTGATTTATTTGCTTGCCAAATACGCGGTTCGAAAAATCAATTTATTACAGGAGACCAAAAATCTATTGATGTTGAGAAGAATAATTTCCGAGAGGGAGCAGGAACTGCCTTTGCTCACGATAGGCAAGCTTCTGCACATAGCTGAAGAGGATACGAGGATAATCTCCCTGGGACCTGGGGAGCCGGATTTCTCTGCGCCCAAGAACATAATTTCTGCTGCGAAGAGGGCGCTGGACAAAGGTTACACACACTACTCCCCGCCTGCAGGAAGGTCTGACCTGAAGGAAGCGATAATAAAAAAGCTCAGGAATGACAACCGCATTCACGCCTCCCCTGAGAATATCGTGGTCACCACAGGCTCCACAGAGGCGACAATGCTCGCGCTCATGTGCACCATAGACCCCGGAGAGGGGGTGATGTACCCTGACCCAGGCTTCCTCGCATACAGGCCGACCGTGGAAGTCCTTAACGGCATGCCTATACCCATACAGCTTTACGAGGAGGACGGGTTCCAGCTTGATGTGGAAAGGATGGAGAAAACAATAATCCCGGAAAAAACCAATGCGCTCATCTTGAACTCGCCTTCAAACCCTACAGGAACTGTTTTCAGCAAAAAGGTCCTTGAGGAGGTTGCGGGGTTTGCGATAGAGTATGGCCTGCTGATAATAGCGGACGAGGCTTACGAGAAGCTTGTTTATGTGAACGCAAAACATATTTCGATTGGTTCTCTTAACGGGATGGAGGATCGCGTGCTTACGCTCCACTCCTTCTCCAAGACCTATGCGATGCCTGGGTTCAGGCTTGGTTATGCTGTTGGGAATGAGAAATTGATCGCGGCCATGACAAAGATGCATCTGTTCACTTCACTGTGCGCGCCTACCATCTCACAGGTGACGGCAATAGAAGCGCTGAAGGGAAGTCAGGAGCCTGTGAAGAGAATGGTAAGGGAATATGACAGGCGTAGGAAGATGATAATCAAGAGGCTGAACGATATTCCTGGGTTCAGGTGCACGGAGCCGAAGGGAGCTTTCTACGCGTTCCCGAACATCTCCTTCTACAAGATGAAATCCCTGAAGTTCGCGGAGTGGCTGCTGAAGAACGCGAAAGTTGCAGTCGTGCCGGGGACGGAGTTCGGCAGGATGGGAGAGGGCTTCATACGCTGCTCTTACGCGACAGAATACCACAAGATCTGGAAGGCTATGGATAATATAGAGAGAGCTGTGAAGAAGCTGCGCTGACTTATTCTGATAGGTCGAATCCCTCTTCTGGGGTGAGAGTTATAAGACCAGTTTGGCAGAGATATCCGACTTCCGGCTTCAGCGGCCTACGCAGAGAGGAGCCGTGTTTTATGAACGTCTGCGTCTTGGATTTTTTCCAAAAGCTCATGTAGCCCGTTGATCTTGGCTGCTTTACAAGCAACGGCTTGCCGCCGGGCTCGTCGCCTTTGCATTCTGCATATAGCCTTTGCGACCACCCATGTTTGCATATGGCCTGCTCGGGGTTTCCGTATTTGTAGAATCCTTCGAATGCGTCTGTGATTTTTTTCTTGCCTGCGGACCTCATGAAGAAAGAGTCTTTGCATTCCTTGGGCGCAAATGTTTCAAGCGCTTCTACGTAGAACTCCCCATCAAACTCTGTTACCGGCAGAACGGAAAGGTCGATTGTCCTGACGCCTTTGATCTCTGAATAGGAGGGGACTTGTTGGAGGGCATCTGCAAATTGGTATTCTGTGCTGAACTCTCTTCTGAACATGTTCAGAAAGGCCTGGCCTTCGGCCGGTACGTCGAACCATATTATGTTATGCCTTCCTGCGCGCGGGCTCCAGTATCCAAGCCCCCTGTACATGCCTGTTTTGAGCTTTTCCCTGACCCC
>JBGPBG010000092.1:0-3824 GCA_041481105.1 Candidatus Aenigmatarchaeota archaeon | reverse complement strand
TCCAGCTGCTTGACCTCGTGCTTGAGCCTTAGGAGGAGGTCATTGGTCTTTTCGAGGGATTTCTTCATCACATCCGCTTCCTGGTTCAGGTGTTTTATCCTGTTCTCGAGGCTCACGTCCTCGGCCTCGAGCCCGGCGTTCTTGTCCTTCAGCTCGTCAATCTTCACCCTGAGGTCCTGCTCCGCTTCGACCTTCCTCTTGAGCTCGGAATTCATCTTGTCCCTGGTCTTTATCAGGTTCGCTACCACGGACCTCAGCTCGGTCTTCTCGGACCTGAGCTGCTTTATGTCAACAAGAAGCTTGGCCTTTTCGTTCTTTATGTCAAGGGCCTTGACAACGTCGCTCGTCAGGGTGTTGGCAATGCCTTCGAGTGTCTTTATGTGCTCCATCCGCACCTTTTCGTCCATCCTAATACCTGATTCTTTTTTATTTGCTGACCGCTTGGTTTTTGGCTTTGCCATTAAAGGTTCACCAATATATATTTAATCAATCTCCTTTATATTCATTCCTTCTGGCTGTGCCTCTTTATGAGCCTCAGTATCTCCTCCAGCTGCGCGTTTATCTCCTGGACGGATACCCTGCCCTTCACGATTTTCAGCTTTTTCGGGTCAGCCAAGTCCTTCTCTATCCATCCCTTGCCATAGGAGTATTTGTAGACCTTTGCCTGCTCCTCCGTGAGGGCCTTCACCCTTCTCTCCAGCACCATCACGAGCTCGGCGAACTTGGAATTGTTCTTCAGAAGGAGGTCTGCACGCTTGGAAAGCTCCCTGTTGCTTGCCTTCAGTCCCCTTATCGAACTCCTTGCCTTTGTCAGGGTTGTGACCGGGTCGCTTTCGGCGTATTTCTCTTCAGTGGGATAGTTAGCCATGATTATTATTTGTTCCCTTCCTTTAATTAAATTTCCAGGGCTTGGATTTTCCGAAGGTGGTTTTGCTGGCAGGGCAAAATGACTTTATTCCCCTCTCCCGTTGTTCTCCTTCAGCTTGAGGTAGATGCGCGAGATCTTCTCCTTCCTCAGGAAGGGCTCCAGTTTCCTTAGCAGCTCATCAGGCCATTTCTTTTCCTTCCAGATTGCTGAAAGTGTGAACGTGTCCAGGCTCGAGACGTCATGCCAGAGGCCGAGCTTCTTGATCAGGGCCTCTAGTTCTTCGCGCCCGGGCTCGTTCTTGTTGGGGGCTTTCACAACCTCCGCAATCCATATGTTCGCCCTGTGGTCAGAGCCAGCCACCACCTTGACCTTGTTCTTTTCCGCATAGGATACCAAAGCGTCCTTTATTCGCTCTAGTTTCGGCTCAATCCCGTCCAGGAACTTCTGGCGCTCGAGGTAGAGGGAAGCGTACTCGTTCACGAGCTTCACCCCGGGCTCGTTCAGGTACTCGTTGGCCAGAAGGTTTTCTGTTTTTGCTATGTGGCCCCATTCCGGACAAATCGAGCGGAACTGGCACCAGTCGCACAGGCTGGATTTTCTCGGGGAGAATTCCTTCTGCGATTCTATCTCGTCTATGAGCTGCATTATATCCTTCCTGAGCGAGTCCAGCTGCTCGTCAGTCTTGGTCAGGACTATCTCCTTGTCTGCGGAAAGGAAGTGCCATATGAGCCTGACGCGCTTGGCGTCATGGTAGTGGTGCTTGACCGCGATCGCGTAAAGCGGGAGCTGGCGGTCGGTCTCGAGATAGCTGTGCGGGGTGATGGAGAAGCTTGTCTTGTAATCATGTATCTCGTATGTCCCGTCATCCGCGCAGGAGAGGCGGTCTATCTTTCCGGTTATCCTGTATTTCCCTTCGGGGTCCAGGTTGAGGGAGAGCTTGTGCTCCGTCGCCAGAGTGACTGACTGGCTGAAAGGATGGTAACGCTTGTAATAGCTTGAGATGTAGTGCTCGCCCATCTTCCTGTAGTTCTCTTCCGAGTAATCCTTCCGCACGAGGATTATTCCCGGATTCCAGCCTTTCCTCCATTCGGAATTGTAGAATTCTAGCAGTTCTTCGAGCGTGTTCTGCTTCTGGAACTTCATGTCCTTGTAGAGCTTCTCCAGGGCATCGTGCACGCGGCTTCCGAGGAACTGCTCCACCGTCTCTTCCGCGGGCTTCTCGAGCTTGTCCACGTACTCGTACCTGTATCTCAGGTGGCACTGCTCGAAGCACGAGAGCTTGGAGTTAGAATAGACTGACATAACGAACACCGATTTTGGAAAGAAGGTACTGACCTTCACTTTATTTCAGCAGGGCTTTTTTCTTGGCGTAGCCGTCCGGCGGCTGGGACTTGCCGTCCTTGAGATTCTTGAGCAGGTCCGGGTTCCAGATTATGTGCTCCACATCATCCAGTATCGCCTTGTCCTTCTCGTTAAGGACTGGCTGCGTTTTTGGTGCGGGCTTTGCTTCCACATGCCTTGGCTGCGCTGGCTTTGCCCCTGATTTGACCTCTATCTTAGACTCTCGATTGAAGGCGGCTTTGCCGCCTTCTTTCTCATTAGAAATTTTCTTGCGCTTTTTTTCCATCAGAACACCTCGATTCTTTGAAAGAAGTAGGCTTCGCCTCCTTCAAACTAAAAAACCTCCATTTTGTCAGGCTCCTCCTCAAACCCCACCCCGGGCTTGTGGAATCCCTCGAATATCTCATCCATCTTTTTCGCTGCGGGGTTCTCTTTCTTCTTGATGTCCAGGTTCTCGAATACTATGCGCGAGAACTTCTCCCCGCAGGCCTTGCACTTGAAGACCTGCTTTATGGCGACTTTTGGAGGGTCTGCGCTCTCCACGTTCCCCGCGAACTCCTCTTCCGAAAGGTATGCCTCGCTCCCGCACTTGGGGCATCTCTCACTCTGGGCCATATAGTTATTTGGCTGAAGAAGCTTAAATGGGGTGGCTGTTTTCCCGGGGTTTATATCAGTGCAGCAGAAAGGAAAAGGAACAGCAGCCAGGACACAAATGAGAGTGCCATGCTCAGCTTCAGGGTTGCTGGGACTGTGGCTTCCAGCTTTGGAACCCTCCTGTTCGCGTGCAGGAGCAGGATTATAAGAAGAATAAATGTACCTATTTTGAGCATTCCCAAGAGGTTGAACGGATTCGAAATGAATGCGTAAACCAGCACTGATGCGATGAGCAGCACCCCCACCCATATCATGTATTCAAGCCTTCCGTAAGCGTTTGCTGCGGACTTCATCCTGACCTTGTTGGAGGTTAGGACCATCACGGAGCCGGCGAAAAATCCTCCCATGGCCATGATAATCCCAAGCAACTCGAGGAACGAGAAGACGACAGGCTTGCCGAAGAACTGCTGCTTGATCACAGGAAGGAGCATGTATGCGTTCACGGTTTCTCCTGGAGGGAATGATTCCTCCTCCCCTATCACAAGGGCATATTTACCCTGGTTGGACGGGCTGGAAACCTTTATGTAGTATGTAACGTTCGTGAGGTTCTCCGTTGCCGCAGGACCCTGAAGGTAATAATCCCCTCCGAACTGCTCGTAAAACGGGTTCCACTGGAATTTCGTGCCGTCAAGCAGGAACACCTGGGTTATCGCGGTGTCCTTGTGGTCGTAAAGTTCCACTGTGAAATCGGTTTTTGCATCGGGCGTGAAGGGTGCTGTTATGCCAACATAAATCCTGGTTTTGTTATCCAGGATTATCCTGTAGAAATCCGGGCTCCCTTTCAGCTCCCCGTAAAATGCCTGGGAAACCTGCGGGTTCTCCACGAGCAGGGAATCGTTCTCGCTGTGAATGCCAAGCCCCATCGTGAGCCTGGGCTGGTGGGCTGAAACAAGAGGCAGCATTAAGAGAATTGGTATTATCACAAGCAGTTTCCTGGAAATGCCGTCCATAGAAGCTAATT
>JBGPBG010000091.1:0-3915 GCA_041481105.1 Candidatus Aenigmatarchaeota archaeon | reverse complement strand
TGGACCCCCCTCCTGTAGCTAAGAACTGTCGCTTTCATAGGTAAGAGATTGGATAGGAGACTTTAAATAGGTTATTTCGGCCTTAAGAAAAGGCGCTAGTTCCTGGAAAAGTCGGGGAAATACTTGTTTAACATCCCTACCACAGTATCTTCTGGCAGGTCAGAGATGCCTTTTTCGCTAAAAAGGTAAAACTGTATTTTATTGGCTTCCGCAAAAACATGGGTCATTTTCAGTCCAAGATTTGTTTCCAGCATCTGGATTCCCCCATAAACCAGGTTCCCTAGCCTCCTGCCTTCGTAGAGCATGCATATATTTGGGCGAAGAGTTTTAAGAAACGATTCTACAATAAGACCATGCCCACGGAAACGCTTTACGAGAGGACTGCGGACGTGTATGATATCAGGCATAATTCTCCGACCACGGAGAGGGTGCGCAGGATAGAGAAGACCCTCATAAGGAAATACGCGCACGGGAAGAGCCTGGACGTGGGCTGCGGGACTGGATACCACCTGGACCTGGTGGAGGATATCACGGGGCTGGACCCGAGCAGGGAGATGCTGGAGAAGGCTCGGGCCAGGGGGAAGAAGCTAGTTCTGGGGAAAGGGGAGAAGCTTCCTTTTCCTGGGGAGAAATTTGATACTGTTCTGTGCCTGTTCTCGGTCCTGAATGTGTGCCAAGCAGAGAAAACCGCTCAGGAGATTAGGAGGGTGCTGAAGCCTAGAGGCCTTGCGATCGTTTCCGTGGCGAGCGTGTGGGACCACACGCACATGGGAATCCTCCAGAAGCTGCGCACGAATCCCGGGAAGTTCAGAACCAAGAATTTCAGGGTGGCTGGAGAGAGGGCGAAGCTGAGGCTTTTCACCAAGAGGGATTTCCTTGGGCTATTCCGGGGGCTTGAACTGGTGGAGTTTGATTCCATTTACAGGATAGTGAAGCCCATGTGGAATAATTTTTCAGGCTTTTCTGTTCGGGAGAAATTCCTCCTGAAGATGGAGAGGATTTTCCCTAAGGATTACGGGAACATGTACTTCGGGGTGTTTAAGAAAATCCAATTTTAACCCGCCCCGCCAATAATATATCATGGCCATCTGGAAGGACTTTGATGAGATTCTCACCGCGGAGATGGCTTCCGTGACGGGCGGGCTGGTGGCGGGAACCATCCTTGCCTTTGTCATAAACAAGATCGAGCTCATTCCCGCCATCTTCATTTTTTTGCCGGGATTCCTTGAGATGAGGGGGAACATCAGCGGCTCCCTTTCCGCGAGGCTGAGCTCAGCGCTTTTCCTGGGGGTGACGAAGCCGAGGGTCAAGAAGAACAGGATACTCAGGGGGAATGTGGCGGCCGCGATACTGCTCGTTGTCGTGGTGAGCACCATGTTGGGGTTCGTGGCGTTCTTCGCGAACATGGTTTTCTTCCATGTCCTCGATTACAGGATAATAGGGATAGCCTTCATAGCGGGGATCCTGTCCAACCTGATTGAGATACCCCTCACTGTCCTTACCACATTCTGGCTTTTCAGGCACGGGTATGACCCGAACAATATGATGGGGCCGTATGTGACGACCACTGGAGACATATCCAGCATAATCTCGATTTTCATAGCGGTAGTGATAATATGAGGGTTAAGAAAAAGCTCCTGAAAAAGGTGACGCAGGTAAAGAGGCATGAGCACCATCCCATACTCCACCACGTGCACAGGAAGTACGGGATATCGCGAAAAACGCTGTTCTACATGAAGGAATACGGCCCCCATTCGCACATAGCGCATGTCATAGTGAGGGAGAGCCTGAAGATACTGATAATCGCGTCCATAATAAGCTCGATAGGGGGGATAGGGATGGAGTACATAAGCTCCAAGCTTGTGACAATAATACCCCTGCTCATCCTTCTGCCGGCACTGAACGACATGGTCGGGGATTTCGGGTGCATCGTGTCTTCGAAGTTCACCACCATGCTCTACATGGGGAAGGTTAACAGGAAGTGGTGGAAATCCAGGCACCTCCACAAGCTCTTCATCGTGATAGCCTTCACGTCTTTCATAACTTCCGTCTTCATCGGCGTGGCGGCTTCCGTGATCGCATACTGGAACGGGTTCTCCCTGACCTTCGAGGTCTTCCTGAAGGTGCTGGGGATAGCAGTCCTGTCAAACCTGATCCTGGTTTCCGTGATATTCTGCATCTCCATAATAGGGGGGCTTGGCATATGCGGAAGGAATGAGGACCCGAATAACTTTTTAATCCCGATAACGACAAGCGTGGCTGACCTGCTCAATCTCGTGATTTTCGCGGTTCTAGTCACTGTGTTTTTCTGAGGGGGATTTATGGGAACAAAATGCTTTTTTGATAAATTCTCCGGGCAGTATGAGGCGCAAAGCAGATACCAGCACCATTTTTACAAATGGATAGTCGAGACCATAATCAAACAAATAGACAAAGAACAATGCAAGATATTGGATTTGGGGACTGGAAATGGCGAGCTATCCATAAGGATTGCATTGCGGTTCCCTGAATCGCAGGTAACGGGATTGGACATTTCTGCAGGAATGATAAATGAGGCAAAAATGAAAGCCAAGAAAACAGGAATCAGGAATATCCGGTTTGTAGTTTCCCCTATGGAAAAACTGAATGCCAGAAAGGCCGATTTTGCGGTTTCAAGCGTTGCTTTCCACCACATAAAAAACAAGGAGCTGGTGATATCAAAAATCTATCAAATCCTTCCCAAAGGCGGGAAGCTGATAATCGGGGACTGGTTTAAGCCAAGCAAAGAATACAGAAACCAGATAGAAAAAATCAGGAACAAGAATCTGGAAAGGGCAAAGGAATTTGATAAGAGCTGGAATAATTTTCTGAAGGGAGTGGGTAAAGTGTACAAAGAAAAGCATCCGAAAGAATATCCCGTGTCTCCTGCTGGACTGAAAGATATCATGAAGGTTGTGGGATTCAGGAAACAGAGAATAATAAAATGCCCGTTGCCGAATTTTGCGGTTGTTGTTGGGGTAAAATAGATTTTCAGGCTTCTATGAATTCAGCTAGAGCTCACCCTTCATCCTCAGGTAGTCCTCTGGTGTCCACTTCCAGGAGCGGGCGCTCTGAATCATGGAGTCTATGAGGACCTTCTGCTGACCGGACCAGTCCTTATCCGGATGCGTCCTCACATAATCCGCCCAGAAGTCTATGAACTTCATCCTCTCTTCCATGTTTTTCTTCCTGTCGAATGTCATATTTCCACCAGCTTTCTGTACCGCGCTATCTTGCCTTTGTCTATATGCTCCTTAAAGATATTTTCAAGGTGCCTCGCGTCCTCCATGTCTTTGTCGGATTTAAGGGCATATCTCTTGAAGGCTATCTGCTGCTCTATTTGCGAAATTATAAGGGTTCCGAAAGGCATGACAACCTTCAGGTTTTCCCTGAGGGTTCCGTTGTCCAGCGGTGTTTTGGCGAATTTCACTTCTATGTTGGGTATTACTTGGCCTTTTTTTGCGAACCGCACTGCGGTCTTTTCCGAAAGCTGCCCGTATATGTCACCAAGTTCGTCGGCGTTCAGGCAGTAGAATCCTTTCCCTTTTAGCTCTTCGTAGAGCCTCCCGAATCTCTCGCATTCCATCCTTTCTATTATCACGTCTATGTCCTCTGTCCCTCTCGTCCTCCCGAAAAGTATTGAAACATAGCCGCTGATTATCGCGTATTTTGTGTGCTTCTCGAGGATTCTTATGAAGTCCAGCAGAAATTCGTCCAGCTCGGTCTTCACCTTGTCCAGCTTTATCGTCTTTTTGTCCATGAATTGCATGCTGCCACCTGCTATATAATTGAACTGCTTAATAATATGGTTTCTCGTGGAAGGTGTCAAGAGACGCCTTCATGCCATTTAAGCCTTCCTGAACTCCGCATCAATCACCACGTGAAAGACGCCGGGGG
>JBGPBG010000090.1:0-3920 GCA_041481105.1 Candidatus Aenigmatarchaeota archaeon | reverse complement strand
TCCTCACGTTCGAATCCGTCACAGTGCGCTCGGGCTTTGGCTGTGATATGGAATAAGCCCACAAAATTACCAGAACCACAATCACTATTCCAACAGCCGCAATCACCCAGAGCAATCTCATGTCCTGTTCTTTCTCTTCGTGCCCCTTCCTTCTTATTTTCGGAAGATTCGGCTGCAGTCTTACCATTCCATCCCTCTGTCACAAAAACAGCTCAATCCTTGAAGGGGACCTTCAGTATCACGCCCTTCCCGACTTCCTTTATGTCCTTCCCCGAGAACACGGCGTCCTCTTTTCTGAATCCCCTCTCCACCGTGAAGGACACTATGCTGTTAGTCTTCTTTGACCTGGTGATCGCCTTGACCTTCCCGAGCTTCTTCCCGTTCACATCATACACGACCAGCCCCATCAGCTCCTTGACGGGAAGTATCTTGAGCACGGCCCCGGACTGCGTGAGGGACTGGATGTATTCCCTTCCTATGTAATCATCCATCGCGAACATGCCCCTCTTCACCCTTATCCCCTCAACTGTAAGGTTCGTGGGGTGTATATGCACGTTCTGTATCGTCCCCAGCTTCCTCCCGTCCTTGGAAATCACAGTCTTCCCTATCACCTTCGAGACCTCCACGGTCTTTGCCAGTGGCTTGCTCTGGTGCTTTATCTCGAAAACATCTTTCTCAGCCATAACCATAAGCCTCCCATGATTGTTTACTATTATTATTTGTGAAACCGCTTATAATATCCTATTGGTCTCACTTCGAATCACCTTATCAGGGATTTGAATTTTTCCATGTAGTTCTCTGCCTCTTTACCAGTCATGTTTGACACAAAATCCTCAAACCCGGAAACGAAAATCTTCGCTTCCTTAAGTATATCCCTAACCTGCTCCTCTTTTCCTGTTCTCATGTAATATTGCGCACTGATCCTTTTGCCCTTGTGTTCATTAATGGTTTTCACTTTGGCAGTTCCAAGAAGCCTTTCCACGGCGAGAATCGAGCAGAAGTGGTTCTCGCATTTTATCCCGATTCTCTGCAGGAAGGAGTAAAGCGCATAATATTCAGAATAATATATCACGACCGTGGCCCAAAGCAAATCCCCCTCTTCCAGGTCCTTCTCAGCCCTCTTCAGGGAGGATTTGGCCTCATTCAGGTATGATTTTGCCAAGGTCTCATCAGGCCTCGCAATCCTCAATCCGTCCTTCAGGCCCATGCACCAATCCAGGCTATCCGGCATATTTCTCCCACATCATATTCACAAAGAACGAATGATTATTCAGTATGACATGATTTTCCCTTACCTTCCTTATCAGGGTCTCCTTTTCCCATGCCTTCATGAACTCCTCTTCTGTCATGCCTATTTCATGCACCTTGTTTGGGAGGAGATGGAATGGAAGCTCCTGCTTCCTTCCTATCACAATAATATCCACATCCGAGTCCTTACCTGCCCTGAATTCGGCAAAGCTCCCGAATACCATGACAGTGGAAGAGGTCCTCATATCCTTCAGGAAGGTCCTGAAGGCAGGGTATTTTCCCAGGAAATCCATTGTCTTTCCAACCTCGGCCTGCAGGAGCATGGACTTGGCCTCTATATTCTCAAAGTTAAGAGAGAAGTACTTGTTCTTCCCGCTTACCTCTGCCCTGAGGATCCTTGCCTTTCCCAGGCTTTCCAGGACGGTATAAGCAGTCTTTACTGGCATCATGGAAAGCTTCGCTATCTCCCTGAGGTAAAGCCTTCTGGAATAGTCCCCTAAATACAGCTTCAGAACTTCCAGCTCTTTGTTTCTTTTTTGAAACATATGTTTCTATTATGAAACAATTAATATTTAAGCTTTTCCGGGCTTATTCCACTTCCACCCCGGGCATGATCCATTTCCCGGAAAGCCTCTTCCGATTCTCGAACAGCGGAAGCCCGCTCAAGGCCCTCTTGCACTGCCTTTCATCAAACCCCAGGAACTTCCCGAAAGCCATGAGCTCGGAGCCCGCGCGCATGTCCCACTCCCCCAGCGCTCCCGAGCTCAGGACAAATGGGCATTTGTATTTCCTCACGAACCTCGCGGTCTCCATCCAGCATGAGAGCAGCTGCGAGCGGGTCTTCTTGTAGCTCTGCAAAATCTCCAGGAAGTCAAACGCTATTGCCACATTATTCTTCGCCCCCAATCTCGCGAGAATATGATTTATCCCGCACTGCCCGTTCTCCAGGTTCGGGTGCGTGAGTATGTCCACTTCCGCAGTCTCTAACGCCGCGCGATTCAGCTCCTCAGTCCCTCCCCTCACCAGAATGAGCTCATACTGCCTTCTCACATTCTTAGCGAGATGGGAAATCTGGTTAGCCCTTGCCTGCAGCTCGATCCCCACGGCTACATCAATTCCTTTGATAACTTTCGCTTTCGCACAGATATCTGATAGTGCTGCCCTGTTACCCCACGGGATGGTTATCCCTATCCCGGAAAAACCCAGCTTTTTTGCCATTTCACTCGCTCTTTCCACCTCAGCCTGCACGTGCAAGTCATAGAACATGCTTAAATTTGGATTCCAATCTTAAAATATGGACCATTCCAGAGAGAAAGAGAGCCTGATAGCCCACCTGAAACAGGGGGGCTACCTCAAGACCCCTGCAGTAGAATCAGCTTTCAGGAAAATCCCGCGGGAGAACTTCCTCCCCAAAGAGCTGGAAGCCAGCGCATATTCAGACCACCCGCTTCCCATAGGCTCAGGCCAGACCATCTCCGCTCCGCACATGGTGGCCATCATGACAGAACTCCTTGAGCCCAAGCTCACAGACTCCGTTCTCGAAATCGGGGCAGGCTCAGGCTACCAGGCCGCTATTCTTTCCCCTCTCGTGCGCAAAATCTACACAGTGGAATTCTACCCGGAGCTCGCCTCCCTAGCAAAGAAAAACCTTTCCCGCACCAAAATAACCAATGTGGAAGTCATCCCCGCAGACGGCTCGAAAGGCCTTCCAGCCCACGCTCCCTATGACAAGATAATAGTCACCTGCTCAATCCCTCTGGAGATTTTTAGCTCCCTGGGGAAGCAGCTCAAGGAGTCGGGCATAATCGTGGCTCCCGTGGGTGAAGCCTACGGAATCCAGATGCTCACGACAGGAAAGAAAATCCACAACAAGCTTAAAACTAGGGAGTATTTCGGGTGTGTGTTCGTGCCTTTGCGGACGTAATCCAGAAATAGTGTAAACTGCAGTTTATAGATGTTAACCAAAGTTTACATTGCCTTATTCCTTCAGGCAGCTGTCCACCACACTGTCTATTATTCCAGACATGCTCTTCCCCGTCTTCTTGGAAACCTTCTTGAGCTTGTTCATTGTCATCTTCCTGAGGGTAAAGCTCCGCCTGACCTTGTCCAGGGGAAACTCCCCTGTCCTGTCATACTCCTCCAGCATGTTCGCGTACTTCTCATTCTCCTTCATTATCCTTCTAATCTCCTGTGACAGCATACCTGACCAGCCTCTCTATCCTGTTTATGTCCCTCATGTTCTCGCTTGCTATCTTCCTTATCTCGGAGACAAGGTTCTCCTTCTTCCCTTCATCCATCCCTATCTGGCATTTTTCCAGCATGGCCAGAGCGACTATGAGCGCAGTCCTCTTGTTCCCGTCCGTGAACGGATGCCCCACGAGAATCGCCCTCAGAAGATAGGCAACCTTCCTGAATATGGGTTTTCCCTTCCCTGCCTCCAGAGCGGTCTCTATCTCAGCATCCATCCTCAGGGACCCTCCATACTGCTCATTTATGGACCTTATCTCCTCCTTGCTCAGGATGTATTCCGAAATCATATATATCTTTTCGTAAGAAGGGTTTATAAAGATTCCTATGTGCCTTTGAGAGAATCACCTGATAAATAAGCCAGCCTGCCAGAAACCCGCAATCCTATCTACCTACAATACCCTGCGGAATCATTTCTTCGGGAT
>JBGPBG010000089.1:0-4001 GCA_041481105.1 Candidatus Aenigmatarchaeota archaeon | reverse complement strand
GCACAGGGATGCTGCATCCTCTCCACGGAGGAGATTTTCTCCTTCTTGGCAAAAAGCCTGAAACCCGAGAGGATAATCATGGCAGGAAAGGTGGACGGGGCGTTCACAGCAGACCCCAACAAAGACAAGTCTGCAAAACTCATCCCGCAAATCACCCAAAAGAATTTCTCTGATATTAAGAAGTATCTAACATCCTCTGACGGCATTGACGTCACGGGCGGCATGCTCCACAAGGTGGAGCTCTCCCTAGAGCTCGCAAAAATAGGCGCGGAATGCGAGATAATAAACGGGCTTAGGTCCGGGATTCTGGAAAAAGCACTTTCCGGCCAGAGGGGGCTGGGGACTGTTATTAAGGCTGTTTGATTTTGAAAAGCCTCTTCAAAATCAGGGTATCTGATTCTGTTATCTTGAATGAACCGCTTTTCACCGCCTCTTTTACCTTTTCCTCTGGAAAAAATCTGAGCTCGTCTGACTCTTGCCTGTTCATCTTGAAAGGGCCTTCCTGAACGCATGAGAAGCATTTTATAATCTCAGATTCCCTATCTGTCCTGAAAAATATTTTGAAAAGACCTCTCAATTTTTCGCAGCTTGTCCCTATCTCCTCCTTCATCTCCCTTCTTGCAGCCTGATCATAGCTTTCCCCTATGTCAACATGGCCAGCAACAAGTCCCCACTTTCCAGGCTCCATGTCCTTCTTCCTGCTCCTTTTCTCAAGAAGGATGCCGCCCTTTTTGTTGAGAACAAGGACTGCCACTGCACGATGTATCAGATTCCTGTTAGAGTGGCACTCTTTCCTAGAAGCCTTCCCTATGATTCTGTCGCTCCTGTCAACCACTACAAAGTATTCTGTCATAAGCCCCGGGCGAGACTTCCGTCGGAAGGCGGATTTCGGAAGGAAGGTGCTAAGCGCCTTCAGTCTCACGTCCGCCTTCATTCTCAAATCGAACTCGCGACCTTAGCCTTACCAAGGCTACGCTCTACCGACTGAGCCACCGGGGCGGAACAGCTGGAAGTGCCTTCAATATATAAATTAAATACATAAGAACTGTTAATTTATAAGAATGCTAGATTGATGGCTTATTTCAATAGAACAAAGCCGTCCTTCGCAAATCGGGGTCGTGGGGTAACGGCAACCCGGCTGGCTCCAGACAGCGCTTCGCGCTTGTGTTTGGAAACCTGAGCCCTTTATGGGCAGTGAAAGAAGAAACCAGCTAATGCGAGTTCGATTCTCGTCGACCCCATATTTTAGAGGGAAGACTAATTCTAATACATGAATGCTGATTTAGCTTATTTGTTGGGCACTTTCCAGTCTGATGGGTGTTATTATAAATTTTATAATAAAAAGAGAAATCAACTATCCCATAGAATATCCTTTTATGGGAATAAAAAATCTTTGCCAATGATAGAAAAAGTTCAGAAATACTGAAAAATGAATTCAAAAAGAATCTAACCATAAACATGAGAAAAGATACAAAGTTGTTCTATATACAGACCAGCATTAACAACGATATTGACTCTTTCAGAAAACTTGGTTTTCTTTCTCCAAAGAGCCATACGCCTGAATGGGTACTAAGAAACGATGAAATATTTCTTGCTTATCTTGCAGGTATGATTGACGGTGATGGCAATATTTGCATAAAAAGACCTGCATATCCGCAATGCAGGATTACTATAACAAGCGAATTCATGCTGCCTAAACTAAAGCAGTATATAGAGAAGTTTCTTTCTTGTAAAGTAAGCTATTATAAATACAAAAATAGAAATGCTTACAACCTTGATTTTTATATATCACCCAAAAATTTTAGATTGACAAAAGAAAAACTTTATCCAAATTTGACAATAAATCACAAAAGACAGGTATTGAACAACTTCTTAATACATAATTTATACCAGCATTCCAACAATAATATATTATGGAAGCCCAGGCGTCTTTTGAGTACATGATGATATTTGCGCTTGCGCTTGCTTTTGCGATACCCGTATGGGTTTACATCTCTTCCCTCCAGCAGAGCACGGGGGAGGAGCTTTCCCTCTCATACGCTAAGAACGCCGTGAACCAGATAACAAGCGCTGCAGACCTTGTATATACACAGGGCTCTCCCGCAAAGGTGAAGCTCAATGTTTACATACCGAGCAGGGTTGACATGATAAACATAACCAACAAGACTGTCAATTTCAGGATTTTGTCGTCTGCCGGACCCTCGGACGTCTTCTCCGAATCAGTCGCAAATCTCACAGGAACGCTTTCCAGCTCGGAAGGCATGTACTGGATAGATGTGGAGAGCAAGGGGGATTACGTTCAGATAACGGCAGAATAAAAGCTGCTCTGTTGGCTACACGCTTTTTATCTCGATTCCTGAAGGGCCTATCTCAAAGGGATGGATATCCATGGAGTGCTTGCTTGTCCTCATCTTCCTTATCATGAGGCTCCTCTTGTACTTGGCTATGCTCAGGTACTGAAGGACTATAACTGAATCGACAAGGAACTCCACCACACCTGTTCTTGAGAGGTTGTTGCTGTCCTCCGGGATCTCTGCCGTCACAAGCGTTGTGACGGCAATCTCCCTGAGCTTCTCCAGGAACTTGAACATTGCTTTCCTTATCTTGAACGGCTCGTCTATGTAGAGCTCGAACATGCTCAGGGAGTCTATCACGACCCTTTTGGCCCCGAATATCCTCACCGCATCCGTGATTTTTGTCATGAGTGTATCTATATCAAAAGGCTCGAATGCCATTATCTTGAGATAGCCCTGCTTCTCGAGAGAAGAAAGGTCCCATCCTATGCTTTCTGCCTGCTTCTTTATGCAGTCCCCGCTTTCCTCTGTCGTGACGAACAGTACTTTCTCCTTCATCTTCGCGCCTGCAATAAGAAACTGCATTGAGAAAATTGATTTGCATGTGCCTGTTTTTCCCGTGACAAGGTTTACGCTCCCCTGCTCAAAGCCGTTCCCGACAAGCTTGTCAAGGCCTGAAACTCCCGTCGTTATCTTCATACACTCGCCTAAAATCAAGTCCTATTATAATATTCGCATCAGAAACTTATAAGTTTACTCAGGCTCCATCTCATAGAGCTCTTTCTTCTTCTGCCTTATTGCCGCATCAAGCTCTATCAGCTTCTCCTCGTAATTCTGCATGAGCTTGTTGAAAGTGGCCTCATCTATCTGCCGCTTGTAGTACTGCTGCTCCGCAAGGTCTTTCGCATCCTGCGTGGTCTTGGACTTCTCCTCCAGCCTGTCTATCTCGTCCTTTAGCTTCATAGCCGGGTCCACCCTTGGCCTTGCAGGCATCCTTACTGGCTTGTAGATAATCTCCCTCACCCTCTCCACTGTGGGAAGCCTTATTATCTTCTCCTGTATCTGGATTTTTGGAGGCTCCTCCTTGGATTTAATATAGAGGTATACTACAAACAAAATAGCCAGGCCTGCGGGTATCAGGAGAAGCCACCACCAGTTGAAGTCGCCTGTGCCCACAACAAGGCCTACATTATTCTTGCCCCGGTTGCCCTGGGAATCCTGCGCTGTCAGGAATATGGTTGACATGGCTATGCCAGCGCCCTGTTTCGTGAACCTTACATCAGCAGCGTAAATCCCAGGGGTATCGGTCTGTGTCATGTTTGTTTTATTGCCTCCTAGCATCACCTCCACAACCGCGTCCGTGACCGGTTTGCCGTCAGGATAAAAAACGCCCACCTTCATCCTTATAGGCTCCTCAGGAGCCGCAGAGATTACATCAGTGTCCCTGTACTTGCTCGGCTCTGGGTCAAAAATTGATATCCTGAGTGACATTGGCTCCACTGTTATAGTTTCGTATCCCTGCCCCGGCTTCGGGCCGGCAACGGAACAGCTAAGGGACTTGTTCCCAAGCTCGGTATTTGAACGTATCGCGTAATAGCCGTAATAGCCATTCTCCCCTTCCGAGAGTTCTATATCCATCCCCAGGAATGTGCAGTTTACCCTGAGGCCGCTCTTAGGAACATTCATTTCAGAAACCCTTACCAAAAT
>JBGPBG010000088.1:0-4036 GCA_041481105.1 Candidatus Aenigmatarchaeota archaeon | reverse complement strand
CCTATCGTGATATACAGGGAAGGCCTCAAGTCACTCACCCCGCAAGCCGTCGAAGGGAAATCTCCCAACAAGCACAACAGGTTCTACCTCATTGCGTCCCCTCTCGAGAAGGAAGTTTATGACGCAATGGTCCGCGGGGAGATAGGGGACACGGAAATCAAGAAGAAGGACCAGGCGCTCGTTGAGACGCTTGTCAAGTACGGGATGGACAGGGATGAGATAAAGAAGATCAAGATGATTTACAACAGGAACGTTTTCATAGACGCCACCCACGGGATCCATGCAATCCTCGAGGTCATGGAGATGGTGAAGGAGGCGTTCAAGGAGGCGATGGACGAAGGACCGCTGGCAAGGGAGCCTGTCTCCGGCGCCAAGATAATGCTTGTTGATGCGAAGCTTCACGAGGACGCGATTCACAGGGGGCCCGCGCAGGTCATCCCCGCTGTCAGGAAGGCCATAAGGTCTGCCATGATTGCGGGCAAGGCGTTCATCCTCGAGCCGAAGCAGATCATCAGGATAGACGTGCCCACGGAGGAGCTGAGCGGCGCAATGAAAGAGGTGAACAACCGCAGAGGCCAGATAATAGAGATGAACGAGGAGAGGGGAACGACCATAATAAAGGCCAAGCTCCCGGTAGCGGAGATGTTCGGCTTCAACTCCTCCCTCAAGTCCTCAACAGGCGGGAAAGGATTCTTCTGGCTCATAGACATAGTCTACGAGCCGCTTCCGAAGGAGCTGGAAATCAAGGTAGTCAACCAAATCAAGCAGAGGAAAGGCCTCACGGACGTCAAGGAAGAGGACGAGGAAGAGGAATAGGACAATCCTGGATTAGCCTTTTATCTTTTTCTGTGCTAATTGAATTTATGCCAATCGATTCCGAGTTTGAACGAATAATAAAAGCAAGATTTTATTTGTCAACGTAAGCCCAATTATTCAAGAAAAATTCAAAATACCCAAACTTCATATTTTTTCTTTTGAAACCGGCTTTATCAAGAAAATGCGCGATTGGAACCTTATTGTAAACGCCTTTATGCTCATTCATTTCTTCTTGACTAACCAATCTCATTTTGGCCATAAATCCCAATAATTTATCAGCGCGTGGGCACGGGGTGGTTAGAATGAATCTCCCGTCCTTTTTGAGCACTCTTTTGACCTCTTTCAAAACATCAACCAGCATGTCTGGCTCTATATGTTCAAAGACCGCCAGCATCGTAACAACATCAAAAAAATCATTCTGAAAGGGCAATTCGATATTCTCTTCGATATCAAATTTTTTTAGAATGATATGTCCATTGGTTCTTAAATTTTCCTTAACAACTGGGTCTAAGCCAAACTTTTGAACAAATTGCGTAGTGGAAAGAAACAATGGTATTGTGCCGCATCCAATATCCAGAATTTTACTCTGCTTTAGTCTATCTGGGATTAGTCCGTTTGCCACTCTCGCTCTTTTCCTAGAGAGAAATTTCTCAAGTAACCCATATCCCCTCGTAACACCTGCTTTTGGCATAATTATCACTAATCTATGAAAACTTATTGTTTTATGCATACTTTTCTAAAACTAGCCATTATAAAGGGTGGCCTTTCTTTTGTACAAACATATTAAACATAATACATATATGTTTATACATTTAAGCTTATAAATAACAAAATAAACAAATTATCGAATGAAATATTCAAAAAGATCTATGGCGGGGATAATTGTTTTTATATCCCTATCAACGTCTTTGTTATTTTATTATAATTCAACTTTGGCACAAACTTCTCTCGAAAAAAATAAGCTTAATAGCAATACTATTAGGATACAGAATTCCCTTAAAGAACCCCTTCTTGATATCCAACTTATCGAAAATACCGACCAATGCCTCACTGATTGTTATGCAATAATAAAATTACACCCTTACCAAAGGATAACATTTCCCGAAACCCCTAACAATGATTTTATGTGGGAATTCCTGAAAGACTCTCCGGAAATGTCCGGGTTGAAAGGCTATCATTTCGAGATTCTCAAAAACGTATCGTACCAGACAGTCACGCCTGTATTTCAGAAACATAGCTACATCTGCTACAACGAATCTACTGGCAAAAACGAAACATGCTGGGAGGGCGTTCAAACAAGCAGCATCCAAGAAACAAGATACAAAGACGAATATCAGGCATTCGCCTTCTGGGGAGAAACATTCGAAGCTGGCAAAGATTATTACGTAAAACTTGCCGGAAGCAAGCATCCGGCGCTTGGCGAGAATGATATCGAGTGGATTCCTACTTTCATGGGCATAAGGATAAAAGAATGGAGTTGGTGGAACAGTAACTGGAATGCATGCAGGAACTTGACAATACCAGCTAACAAAGTTGACAACCAAGCGCTTCCTAACTTTCCGATAGCGCTTCATCTGAACAGCACGAACATAGACTACTCGAAGGCAGCGGCAGGAGGAAAAGACATACGCGTAGTGAATGCTCCATGCGGATTTGACGGCTCAACAGTACCGCATGAGATAGAGAATTGGGACACAACCGGCGAGAGCGTAGTATGGTTTAGGGCAGACATATCCGCAAGCACAAGCCTGAACTATTCATATTATTATAATAACTCCGTAGCAACTGATGCTCAACAGCCGAATGCAGTATGGAATAACAGCTTTGTGGGCGTGTGGCATATGTACAATGACACGAGCACGAATGTGCCAAGCCCTATAGCGAATGCGAACGGGACAATAACGAATACCAGCGTTGTTGCGTTCCCAAAGAATCAATCATTAGGAATAGGAATGAATACGACAGATTATCCTACACAGACTCGTGTTGTTAATATAACCAATTCAACAGGTTTCCAGTCGTTCCAGAACTTCACTGTGTTGGCATATGTGAATTTCAATATAATACCTGCATTTAGTCAACATGTAGGGCTAAGGGATGCAACAACTAATTACTTTCTCTTAGCAGCCGAAGGGTACTCACCTTATGGGGATGGTCCACCTTATAATAATCAGAGAAACTGCTTAGTAGCATCTGGTGAAGACTGTTGTATTGATACAGTCCTACCACTTTCGTTTGGTACTTGGGAAATGATAGGGTTTTCATATAACAGTTCTTATATGCAGAACTGGAGGGATGGTACTGCTGCTAATGCTTGCACAAAAACAGGAACAACAAGCCATGCTGGTTGGATAGCTATTTCAGGTGTGGAAGCTGGTAGCGTAGCGTCACTGGGAATAATAGATGAAGTCGAGATAGCAAACGTTTCCAGAAGCACACAATGGATAAATATGACGTATAAATCATGGACAGACTCATTAATAACTTACGGAGATGAGATAGGACCCAGTATTGCAAACGAATCGGAAGGCAATGAAGCAATATTTCAAGGAATACAGAATGCATTAGGGCCAAATGTAGCTATATATCCGAACCAGCACATTTATATCCAATATTCCAATGGGACTTGGTTTCCTCCCAGTCAGTTCGATTGGGTAGCTATATCTGGGAACCAAACTTGGGTGTTCAATTACGTTACACAGAACGAAACGTATACGAACATGAATAACCTAAATACTCGTGTTTATGTTTGGGAAAAATCAAATTTGTCAGCGGGGTATATAATAAACGATGTATCAAACCTGATAAATACGACGAAGATAGGAAATGTTATCTATAATCAATTACCAGGATCGCTTTGGGTTTTCACTGAAAACTCTCTGAGTCTTTACGGATAAATATTCAATGCTGAATTCCCCAAGCAACTCTGAGAGTGGGGTATTTCGACCTCTATAAGATTTATTCAGACCCCGACCTCTTTCCCTGTTTTATCGTCCCACACCTTCCTCTGCTCTTTCTCCCCCTTGGGTATTATCGCAAGGTACCTCCCTCCCTGGGTGGGTATCAGGAAATAGTGCGTCTGCTCGCCCTTCTCATTCGTGAGGATTATGCTGACTTTTCCGCCTTCTGCGGGCCTTCCGTCCGGGTAAGCATATGTATAGCGCACGAATCTCCCTTTGTCTATCAGGAGCCGCACTTCCGTCTCGCCTTTCCGGTTCTT
>JBGPBG010000087.1:0-4064 GCA_041481105.1 Candidatus Aenigmatarchaeota archaeon | reverse complement strand
CGCTCTCTTCGGCTGCCCTCCTTCCTATATCCGGGAATCCGCCTGCTCCCAGGCCCCTTGTGAGGTCCCTTCCTATAAGGAGCTTCTTGTCCGCCTTCGTGACGGAAAGGTGCTTGGCGTCTGTATTCACCGCTATTGTGCTTGCTCCCTTTATTCCCATTTCGCTTAATCTCCTGACGCAGTTGTTCCCTGCGCCGCCTGCGCCCACAACGAGGATCCTCGCATCCTTCACGTTGAGTCCGAACTCGTCCTGTATGCTGTTTGACAGCTTGGTGGCCGCGTCCTGCTCAGCTGCTGTGGGGTCCACGCAGGCACTCCTTTGCATTACCTCTTGAACGAACGATTCCATGTTCCCCCTCCTATTGAACGAAAGAAGGCGATAATCGATGGAAGGCGTCCGCAGACGCCTTCAGGCTCGAATCACCTTCAATCGACTTTTTAACCCCCATAAACCTATATACTCAAATATACGCTTTTTGACGGTTATTTTTGAGTAACGAAATCGGTTTATATAGGGTTTTCCAATTATTTTATGGTTATATTTTCAAGTAACCAGAACAAGCTAATTCAAAGCGAAAACGCCCCCAAGCTTGGCTTCAACTGCAATTGAAACCGAGCTTACGTTTTCTCTTATTTTATTCGTGCTTCACTATGAACTATCCCCCAAAAGCACTATATATATTTGCTTTTCCGATATATAAACCTAACACTGGACTGACGGCTTGGCAGGATTGTATAAAGCCGTCTTTCTTGGAATCCAGGAAACTTGGAAAAGGTGAAAAGTCGGCAGGCGTCGGCACTATATAGTTAATAAATCATGAAGTTAATTGTAGAGGGAGAATATGTCTGAACTTCCATCCTACGAGGAGCTGCTGAAGAAGGGCCTGAAGAAGGGCCAGAAGGACACGGAGTCGAAGGATAGATTCGAGATCCCGAAATCCCAGGTACTTAGGGAAGGCCAGAAGACCATAATAACCAATTTCACGGAGATAGCCTCTCACCTGAGGCGGGAGCAGAACCACCTTCTGAAGTTCCTGCTCAAGGAGCTTGCCACGTCAGGGGAGCTGTCAGGACCCAGGCTCACGGTCATAGGGAATTTCTCGGAGACGGCTGTGGACAGCAAGATAGACAAGTACGCGAAGACGTACGTTTTCTGCAGGGAGTGCAAGAAGCCTGACACGAAGCTCGTGAAGGAGGGCGATTACGTGATTATGAAGTGCGAGGCCTGCGGGGCAAGGCACCCGGTGCCGAAGGTCTAGCGCTTTCCCCTGTGCGTTTTGGGCTTTTTTTGACCTCCTTTGGTGAGCGGACCTTTCCGGAATTCCGAAGGAGCACTGCCCAGCAAGGCAGTCCGCCTGTAAGATTCAACAGGGATGGAGGACGTAAAATCGTATTTTGCAAGGAGCTCGTCAAAGTTCTCAAGGCCTTCCCACTGTTTTCTTATCAATTCAAAATCGCCCGAATATCTATTTTCCAGCGCCTTCCTCACAGAATCCCATTCAGTCTCTCTTATCTCGGAGAATTCGCCTTTCCTGAGCGGAACGATAAAATAGTATGGCTTGGTTCCTAATTCCTTCCTGTCATACATCAGGATTGGCACGCCTTCCATATCCGGGTGGAGCTCGGTTACAGACGGGTGCTGAAGTCCTAGTTTGGTGGCAGGATATGCGATTGAGTCTTCGCCACAATTGCCTGGATTGACAAGAACATATTTCCTCGATTTCATAGCTTTAAACTGTTAATAAAATATAAATAGTTGTTAGGGAAGGTTAAGGGATTATTATGGACAAATACCGCTTCATAGACGACCTGACCTCGGACGTGATGTTCGAGGCATATGGTAAAGATCTGAAGGAAGTGTTCGCGAACGCAGCGGAAGCCATGTTCACGGTCATCTGCCACATCAAGAAGGTGAAGCCGAAGAAAGCCCTGCTGATAGAGGCGGAGGCAGAGAGCGCGGGCAAGCTCATGATCGCGTGGCTGCAGGAGCTCATAGCGGCTGTGGATACGGAGGGCATGTTTTTCTCCAAATTCGATATCCTGGAGATTTCCGAGAAGCGAATAAAGGCGAAGTGCTGGGGAGAGCCCGTCACGCCAGAGAAGGGGGAGACCGTGGTCAAGGCAGTCACTTATTACAAGTTCCTTTTTGAGAAGACGGGAGAGGGCTATCGCACGCGGGTTTCGCTGGACATTTAGAAAGAAGGTGTCAACTGACACCTTCAATCGAGGTCGTGATTTCTATGGTCAAGAAAATAAAAGGCCTGTTCCAATGCGAAGAGTGCAGGATGCTCTTCCGGGAGAGAATCTGGGCCAAGAAGTGCGAGGCCTGGTGCAGAAAACATCACACATGCCATATAGAAATAATAAAGCATGCTGTTCAGGCGTAACAGAAGCATTCAGGTTTATAAGTAATCTCTCTTATATACATATGGCTCTAAAGGTATGAAGCTCTATATAACGCCGTTATATCGTTAGGTGTCGACTATGCCAGAAAAATCAAAAACCTCCCTGAAGAACGTATTTTCCCTGCTCGAACCCAAGCTGCAGGAATTGGTCAGCCAGAGGTTTAGCGAGCCCACTCCCATCCAGAAGGACGTGATTCCCGAGATACTCTCAGGCCATAATGTGCTCACGATCTCCGAGACGGGTTCGGGGAAGACAGAGGCATGCATGCTTCCGATTTTTGACTTGTGGATTAAGGAGAAGCCCAAGCCTGTTTCCATCCTCTATATCACTCCGCTGCGCAGCCTCAACCGCGATTTGCAGAACCGCATAACTTGGTGGGCGAACCACATGGAGATGGACGTGAGCGTGCGCCACGGCGACACCTCTCAGTACGAGAGGAAGATGCAGGCGGACAACCCGCCTGACATGCTCATAGTCACTCCCGAGACTCTTCAAGCCATACTCATAGGAAAAATCATGCGCTCCCACATCAGGAACATCCGCTACATAGTCCTGGACGAGGTGCACGAGCTCGTCCCGAACAAGAGGGGGCTGCAACTCACCGTGGGGCTGGAGAGGCTCAAGGCGCTTGTGAAGTCAGCAGGCAACCCAACTCCCCGCATTCTTGCGCTTTCCGCCACCGTGGGGACCCCTGAGAAGATTGTGAGCTTCTTCTCCATGTGCAGGGACGGACCCCGTGCAGTCCCGTGCAAGATAGTGAACGCGATAAAGATGAAGCAGACCCGCATAGAGGTGGAATCCCCCAAGGCAAAGCATGAAGATTCTCTACTGAAAGACAAGATGCTTGTGGGGCCTGAAACTGTGGCCAGGCTCAGGCGCATCCTGCAGCTCATACACAAGAAGAATTCAGTCCTCACCTTCACGAATACAAGGGAATTCGCGGAAATCCTCTCCTCCAGAATAAAAACACTTGATGAGAACTTGGCTATAGAAACCCACCACTCCTCCCTCTCGAAAAACGTGCGCATAAGCGCAGAGGAGGCGTTCAAGGCAAGCGAGCTCAAGGCCCTCATATGCACATCCAGCCTCGAGCTCGGGATAGACATAGGCGCGATAGACTTCGTGATACAGTACATGTCCCCGAGGCAGGTTTCCAAGCTCCTCCAGAGGGTGGGCCGCTCAGGCCATTCCCTCTCGCGCCTGTCAGACGGCATAATAATCTCCACGGATGCGGATGACGCGTTCGAAGCGACTGTGATAGCCTCTCTCGCAAAGAAAGGGTGGGTGGAGCCCACGGTGACATATCCTAAATGATGGGATGTCCTCGGCCACCAGATCGTGGGCCTTGCACTAGAAGAATACAAAATCTCCCATGACAAGGCTTTCGAGATAATCAGGTCCGCAGAGCCCTTCAAGTCCGTCACGAAAGAGGAGTTCATGGAGACTGCAAGGCTCATGCAGAAGCTCGGCTTCCTCTGGACTGATTCCAAATTCTCAGAAACCCCGGAGCTCAGGCGCAGGCAGAAGGCCTGGGTTTACTATTACTCAAATCTGACCACAATCCCTGACGTGACGAATTACCAGCTCTTCGACGTGGTCTCGAACAAGCCCGTGGGAAGCCTTGCTGCTGAATTCATCTCCCTCCACGGGAATCCCGG
>JBGPBG010000086.1:0-4125 GCA_041481105.1 Candidatus Aenigmatarchaeota archaeon | reverse complement strand
GGCCCTCATGAGCTCTATCCATCCCAGGGTCTCGGCCCTGTTCTCTATCTTCCTCCAGTCCACTGTCATGCTTATTAGCAATACAAGGAATATGAGCCCCAGTTCCGAGAGGGCATCTATAAGGGGGGTCTTGGTGACTAGACTGAAAACGGCGGGCCCGAGTATCACTCCGGCCAGAAGCTCGCCTGCGACCGAAGGCTGCTTGAGCTTCTTGAAAGCAACCCCTCCGAGCTTCGCCCCGAACAGCAGGATTGCTAACCCCAATAGCGGCATATTTCTCAACCTTCCAGTTTGCCTGCTTAGGGGGAGGAGAACAGTTGGAAAGAAGTAGGCTTCGCCTACTTCAAACTGAAGCGGATCTATTCCGCTTTTTCTATGAGCTTCTTGAACACATCCCTTATCCTTATTATACCGAGCAGCTTGCTCTTGGAATCCAGCACGTGCAGCATCTTGTAGTTGTTCGCGTGCATTATCTTGAACGTGGTCTGTATGCTTTCCTCGGGGGATATGGAGGCGAACTTGGTGTGCATTATCTCCTTTATGGGAGCGTTCACGTGCTCCTTCCTGATATGGTTCACCCAGGTCTCGGAAGCCGCAAAAAGAGACGGGGAATCCTGCTTCACTATCTTTATGAGATCATTCTCCGTGAGCACCCCTACCAGGGTGTTGTGCTCGTCGGTTACGGAAAGGAAATCCACCTTTTCCTTCCTCATGAAGTCTATGGCCTCGTGTATGCTCAGGCTGGCCCTTACAGTGTGGGGCTCGCTCAGCATGTCCTTCACTTTGAGTTCCGTTGTCTTGAGCATAGCCCATCACCGCCCTCTGCCTAGCCGCAGTAGCACAGGAGAAGAGGATACTATAATATATGGGGGAGGGTATTCTTAAATCCATACCCCCCGAAGGAAGGCGTCTCTTGACACCTTCAAACGAACGCATTTATTCACTCATACTAATTATTCAAGAGTGGTTCTCATGGCTTTCGTCCCCGGAAAGGTCATAAGGCAATTCTCCCTCCAGGGGAGGAAGGTGGTCTTCCGCTATCTCAAGAAGTCTGATTTTGAGGACACCCTGAAGCACATAAACAGGCTGGTGGACGAAAAGGCTTACCTTATTGTGCAGAAGAAGCAGACAAGAGGCAAGCAGAGGAAATGGTTCGCGGACGCGCTCAAGGCCGCCAAGAAAGGCGACAGGATAAAGATATGCGTGGAAGTTGACGGGAAGTTCGCAGGCACAGGCGAGGTGGACAGGAAGAAAGGAGACGCCCACAGGCATGTGGGAACGCTAGGCATAGCGCTTGAGAGCAGCTTCAGGAACATGGGCATAGGGACAGAGCTTATCAGAACCCTTGATAATCTGGCAAGGAAGGAAATGAAAATTAAGGTATTAAGGCTCTCCTATCTTGCTCCCAATAGTGTGGCAAAGCACCTTTATGAGAAGCTCGGCTTCAGAGAGATAGGCCGAGTCCCCATGGGCGTGACCCATTACGGGAAGTATCATGACCACGTTCTTATGGCCAAAGTTCTCAAATAATATGTGATGTTCAATGACAAAACCACTGGACCTGGAGAATCCCAAAGAACCCAAGGTAAAGATAGGCTTGGAAACCCACGTCCAGCTTAACACGAAAAGCAAGATATTCTGCGGCTGCAAGAACCCGGTTAACCTTCCCGAGGAGCCCGAGCCGAACACACTCACGTGCGAAACATGCCTGGGCATGCCCGGCTCCAAGCCGAGGACGAATGAGTCGGTTGTGAGCATGAGCCTGAAGGTGGCTGCCGCGCTCAATTTCACGATAGCGAAGGAGACGTACTTCTCCCGCAAAACGTATTTCTATCCGGACATGTCCAAGAACTTCCAGATCTCGCAGTATGAGATTCCCCTGGCCACAAAGGGCTGGGTGAACATAAGCATGGACGGGCATCCCAAGCGCATAAACCTCCGCAGGCTGCATATGGAAGAGGACCCAGCAAAGCTCGTGCACATAGGCGGGCTGGGAGGGAAATACGTTCTCGTGGATTACAACAGGTCCGGGATTCCCCTGATAGAGATTGTAACCGAACCTGACTTCACGAGCCCGGAGGAGGCCAGGCTCTTCCTGAGCAAGCTCGCCACGATTCTCGAGTACCTGGGGATTTACGACCCCAACTCGAAAGCTGTCTTCAAATCAGATGCGAACGTGTCCATAGACGGGGGGAACAGGGTGGAGATAAAGAACATAACAGGAACCAAAGAGATAGAGCAGGCTTTGAAATACGAGATTATCAGGCAGGTTGATGCTGTCAAGAGGGGGGAGCAGATCAGGCAGTCCACCAGGATGTGGAACCCAGAACTCCAGGCAACCCAGGCGCTGCGCGAAAAGGAGACTGAAGAGGATTACGGCTACATATTCGAGCCCGACCTAACCTCCATCCAGATAGCTCACGCAGACCTCCAGGAGATAAAGAAAGGCCTACCCGAGCTCCCTGACCAGAAGTACCAGAGGTTCATCCACACTTATTTCATCTCAGACAAGCTTTCCGAGTCGCTCACATCCGAACTGGATATCGCGAACCTATTTGAGAGTGTGGCAAAGAAGACTCCTCCGAAGCTAGCGGCCTCCTGGATAGCAGGCTACCTCAAGAAGACCCTGAATTACAATGGAGTCCGCTTCAAGGATTCCAAACTGAGGGAGGAGTGGATTGTCTCCCTCCTAAACATGTTCGAAAAGGGGTTTCTCACTGATCGGAATGCTGAGCTGGTAATCAGATACATGGTTTCGGACAAGCTCCCGCCAGACCAGGTCATGAAGAAGCATGGGATAGCGAAGAAAGAAAGCGGGAGCCTCCGCGAGGTTGAGCATACAATAAAATCCGTGCTGGAGAAGAACCAGAAGGCTGTCAGGGATTACAAGTCCGGGGAGGAGAAAGCCCTCCATTTCCTTGTGGGGCTGTGCATGAGGGAGACCAGAGGAAGCGTGGACGCAAACGAGGTCAGGAAGATAATACGGAAGATTGTGGGGAAGTGATTATTTTTTCGGTTCTCCCAGAAGCACCCCAAGACTGACCGAAAAACTCATTGTTCCATACATCAGAACCCTTTGCGTCTCATTGGCTAAGTGGCAGATGCCTTCAGTATCGAAAGGTCCCAGAATTCTTGCGTAAACATGGTCAAGAGAGTTTGTTTTGAATGGAAGATATCTTGCATCTGCCACTATATATTCAACATTGGTCGGCTTCCCTTTTTTCCATTCAGCGCAAAGCGTTCTGTCTTTGTCCATGCCAAGAAGCAATTTGTCCGGGTTAGATTCTGCCATCTCGCTTACCCATTCACCTGTTCCGCAACCGACGTCGAGCCATTTCTCGTTGTACATATCTTCTCCTTTGTGACTATCATATAGTTACAAATTAGTTTATAAAGTTTTCCTTTAGGAAAATCCAGGCAAGCGAGCAAGATAAAAGAGGCTGTTAGGCATAAAGAAATGGGCAGCTTTTTCATTTTTCTAATCCCTTAATATAATTGCGCCTTGCTGTATTAAATATCGCTTTTTCAGCTCTGCCTCTGGCTTCCTGCATAATCTGGGTAACAATAGCCGCAAACCTGAATTTTCACGTGCGGGTTCTGAATCCATGAGAAATCGCTATCTCTTGTGCCTTTTCACGGCTTTCTTTATCCTGGCCGGTTTCCTTGGCGCGCGGGGCTTGTGAACAGCCGGAGGCTCCGGCTCTCTCACAGTCTCCTCCGCAACAGGAAGGCTCTGGCTCCTCTGCACTATGTCATTCATGTGCGGGTATCTTTTCCTGATTCTGGCATCCAGCCACACATAACCGAAAGCGTATATGCATGCAAGGATATAGGAGTAGATTATCTGGCCGGCAAAGGCTGTGTAACCCTCGGAAAGCACGTACGGAAGACCGAACAGCTGCTGGAATGGGGACAGAACAGTCAGAAGCCCGGAGAGCGTGAACGCCAGGAAGATGAGGAAAAGCAGGAGCCTTCTTGGAGTGGGCTTGAATATCCTGAGGCACATAATATTATTTGTACAAGGGATAATTTATATATATATGGCTGGAAAGCTCTCCCCCCTCTGGATAGTTCTGGCGCTTGCCTTCGCAGTTGTCTTGCTCATGTTCCTTTTCCCTGGCACAT
>JBGPBG010000085.1:0-4135 GCA_041481105.1 Candidatus Aenigmatarchaeota archaeon | reverse complement strand
GGGGAGTTTTCGAGAAGGAGGGAACGCACATAGACGCGTTCTTCGAGGGCGGGAAGATATCTGTGATAGACATCTCCCATTATGTCCGCTCCTCCTCTGGCTGGTCTGTCCGGAGCATGGTCATAGGACTGCTCTGCAGGAAGATTTTCCAGTCCAGACTGATAGCGCGCAAGGCCGAGGAGATAGAGACCATAACAGGCGAGAGGCACAAGTCCTCCCCCATGGCATGGATAATGATAGACGAGGCTCACCAGTTCATCCCCAATGAGGGGCAGACAGCCGCATCCGAGCCTCTCCTGACCCTCATAAAGGAGGGGAGGGAACCTGGGATCTCCCTTTTGCTTATCACCCAGATACCGAACAAGCTCCACAGCGACGCCCTCGCGCAGTCGGATATCGTGATATCCCACCACCTCACCTCCGAGGCTGACATGAAGGCCCTGAGGGGAATAATGCAGACATACGCGATGAAGGACATAGAGGAGTACATGAACACGCTTCCAAAGAAAAAGGGTGTCGCCCTCATACTGGACGACAACTCGGAAAGGATTTACACCATCCAGATACGCCCGCGCCTCAGCTGGCACGCGGGCGGCTCACCCATGGCAATAAAGAGGAAGGGGCTGTTTAATGAGTAAGGGCTTTTTATTCATTCACACAAAAATCTTTTAATGGTTTCAATTGATTACTCGAAATTTTCCAGAGTCTCATACCTTTCCTTTGAAGCGAAAAAGATAATAAAAAAAGGTAAATTGAAAGATGCGGAAAGGAATGCCTTAGGGAATATCGCCGAAGAGATAGAATCATACGGCTTTTTGCACACCGCTAAACCAATATACGAGGAAATAGGCAGACTGGAAGATGTGGAAAGACTTACTGGTCTGCTTGAAATCGAGCGTCCTCCCAAAAATAAAGATTACATAAAGTAATCCTATCTATCATTTCTCTTTCTCCTTCACAGCCCGCTTGAAGGCGGCTTCACCGCCTTCTTTCTAAGAATCTCCTCAGCCCTCTTCAGCATCTCCTTCCTCAGGCCTATGAACACGCCGCCTGGCTTTCCCGCACAGTAAGTGGATTCCCCGTCCTTTATGATTTTGTTAAGCACAGGGCTCTCTATGTCTATATGCAGGATTCTGCTCCTTGTGAGCGGGTCCTTCTTGTGCAGGTAGACCTTCACCCCTTTCAGCTCTATCTTGCTCTCAGCCGGGCCGGACATTTTCTCACTAGAAAGAATTGGAGGGGGGATTTATAGGTTTAGAGGGACCTTAAATAATCTCAAGATTCCTGTAATCTTTCATCCTCTCCCTTATTATCCTTTTGTCGCCCTCATAGATACTGTTAAGGTTCAGCCTTATTGTGGCATCCCCATGCGTTTTGACGTAGTTTTCCAGGTTGACCAAAAATTCCGGAAGTTTAGGCGACCAATGAGAATCCGCACCTGGAGTAGGGTCTATAAGCTGATAGGAGCCACCCAATTGCCTGCCGCGCAGGATTATTTCCCTTTTCATAAAAATCTTCTTTTTATTTGGTTCCAAGTTTTAAATTTGTAGTGTTCCCGCTAAACGTGCAGCTCCACGATGTCCCTGTCCGCCAGCCTGTGCTCCCCTCCCACCTTCTGGCCCGGAAACTTCGCTGTTCGGCCCCACACTCGAGCGAACCTGAAGTTCTTCGCGAATTCCCTGTGGATTTTCTCGCACACGTCCATCACAGACGGAGAGCCTTTGATTATCATGGGCTCCCTCATGTCCGGGTCCTTCCCTATCTTCTTGAGGTAGATTCGCGTGAGCGAGAGCCTTTCCCATATTGCCCTCTTGAGCTGCTCCAGGCCCTGGGATTTCTCAGCGGATATCAGGACAAACTCTTTCGGGAAATTCGGCTGCTGCCCAGAAACTGTGTCAATCTTGTTCACGGCAAAAACGGCAGGCACATAAACGCGGTTCTTCATCATGCTGTCTATCAGCCTTTCCGTGTCTATATCCTCGCGTATGAGCACGTCAGCATTGTGCATCCCGAACTGCCCAAGCACCGAGCGAATCTCCTCCTTTGAGATTTTGGTAAGCTTCACTGTGCTACTTATCTCTATCCCGCCCCTGCTCTTCCTGACAACCTGGACGGCAGGAGGCTTCTGGTTAAGACGGAACCCTGACTGGAAAAGTTCCTTCTTTATAATCTCCGCCTGCCGAGGGTTTTGCACATCAACCATTATCACGACCAAATCCGCATTCCTTACTGCAGCAAGAATCTGCTTCCCCAATCCTTTTCCCACGCTTGCGCCCTCTATTATCCCGGGCATGTCCAGGACCTGTATCTTCGCGGAATTGTACTCCATCACTCCCGGAATAACATTAAGCGTGGTAAAATCGTAAGCCCCGACCTTGGAGTCCACTTTTGTAATCTTGTTAATCAGTGTGGATTTCCCGACTGAGGGAAAGCCAACAAGCAGAACAGTGGCGTCCCCGCTCTTCTTGACAGAATATCCGGCTCCTGCCTTCTTTTTCGAGCGCTCCTCCTGCTCCGCGCGAAGGCGCGCTAGTTTCGCTTTTAATTGGCCTATGTGGAACTGCGTGTGCTTGTTGTACTGGGTGCGGCCAAGCTCCTCCTCTACGGTCTTGATCTGGTCTTCTATGGTCATAACCGTATATTACACGGTGGGTTTAAATTCCATTCTCCAATAGTATAATCATGATAGAAGTCGAGGTCCGTGCGCGGGTGAATTCCTTCAGGGGGATACGGGAGAGCCTGAACGAGAAGGCCAGGTTCATGGGCTCCACCCACCAGGCGGACACCATATTCGGCCATCCGAGCTTCCTGGACTCGGAGAGCAAGGTCATAGAGGGAGGCGTGATCTCCAGGATAAGGGAATCCGGCGACAGGAAGGTCCTGGAATTCAAGGAGATAAGCAGGAGAAGCGGGGGGCTGGAGCTCAAGCATGAGATAACGGACCCTGTGAAAATAAAGGAATTCCTGGAGAAGCTCGGGTTCAGGGAGGCCTTCACCATAAACAAGGTCAGGGAATCCTATCTCTACAGGGACTTCCTGGTGTGCCTGGACACCGTGGAGAATCTCGGGCAGTTCATAGAGGTGGAGAAGGCAGCCCGTTCGGAAAGCGAGGCCGGAGAGGCCTGGAAGCAGTGCTTCGAGGTCCTGAAGGAGATAGTCCCGGAGGCGGAGGTGGAGCACAGGAAGTACGGGGACATGATGCAGGACCTCATCAACAAGGGAACGGGGAAATAACCCACCTGTGGGACTTTTTAAATCCCGGCAGCTAATTTAATTCAAGAGGGACATGTCCAAGCAGAAGATAGTGGATGCGATCGCGGTTGTAATCATCCTGGTTTTCCTGATAATAATCTATGTGTCTCCTGCCATGAAGGACGAGGTCTTGAAGTTGTTCTGCAACCCTGAAATCGCGAAAGTCGCCACCCAGGCCATCTGCGTGAACGGCTTGTTCATCATATACCTGGTGCCTTTCTTTTCCGCCAGCTGGCTCATACTCAGAGTCTTTGTCAAGATAACCAAGTTCGCCTCGATCGTGAGCGTGGATTCCCCGACATGCAAGGGTATCGGAGTGATTTACCAGAAGGTAAAGATACTGGACGGGTAGCTCACCGAAAGATTCTCAAAACGCTTTTAAGCGGCAGAGCGATAACCATTCCGTATGAAAGAGCTATCTCCCGCTATGTTCATCGGGGTTTCCGGGAACGGCATCATCTCGTTCGGCTCCGGCCAGCCCGACCTGCCTCCTCCGAAGCAGGTGTATGAGATTCTTCCGGAATACAGGGACTTCAAGTACGGGATGATACAGGGCCAGCCCAACCTGAGGGAGGCTCTTGCGAAGCAGTACCCGAAATCCACGGCGGAGAATTTCGTGGTGACGAACGGCGCCTCCGAGGCGCTGGACCTCACGTTCAGAGTCTTGTCCCGGAACGGGAACGAAAAAAAGAACAAGGTGTTACTGCCGAAACCGTACTACTATTCCTATCTCCCCATGATAAGATACGCTGGCATGGAGCCTGTGTTCACGGAGCTTGTGGAGGGAAGGATTGACTTCGCGGATTTCGAGGAGAAGGCCAAGGACTGCAAGGCCGTGATGATAAACTCTCCCTCGAACCCCACTGGAAGGGTGGAGTCCATG
>JBGPBG010000084.1:0-4143 GCA_041481105.1 Candidatus Aenigmatarchaeota archaeon | reverse complement strand
GAATTATTGATTCTATTGAGGATTTTTGTAGGGAAAATGAAAGTAAGATACATCCGCTATACAAAGAAACTTCAAAGTTAATAAACTGTGCAAAAAATGATGTACATGAAGATAACATAGAGGATGCTGAAAGTGATTTGTACACTGTAGAAAGGTTTTGCCTTTTCAAGCTGTGGAAAAAACTTTCTGCTATAAAATCCCCAAATATAAAGAATTATCTCCTCAAAAATATGATACAGGCAGATTTTGACATCAGCGGAATGGGAGCTTACGTGCAGATTGAAGAATAGCTAATGCCTGTGAAACCCATGCTGCTCCCTAAAGAGAGGCAGCTTCTCTTTGAGCTTCCTGTAGAATTCTATGAACTCTTTCGCTTCCTTCTCTATGTAATCTATAATCTTCCCGTACTCTTTGTCATGATACCAGATCGGGACATCGCGGCCGCTGGTCTCCTTTCCCGAGAACTTGTCCAGGCCCGAATCCTTGAGCTTGAACGCGTTCATGCCCACGCATATGTGCTTGATGTCTATGGAAGGTAGGTCATTGTATATGAACCATGCAGGATAATTTATCCCGTAAAGCGAAGCACGCTCCCTGAGCATCCCCAGGTCAAAGTAGATGTTGTGCCCGACTGGAATGAACTCCCATTTCCTCTGCGGATGTATCATTGTCGCGATTTTCCTGATTACCTGCTCCTCGGAGGATTCCCACTCCTTGAATATCTGCAGGCTCCCTTTCGGAGTCCCGTCATCCTTGAGAAGCTGGTACTGCGCAGTTATTATCTTGCAGTTATTTGGGCGGGGGTCTGGGCCTTTCCTTCCGAGGCGCATGAGCTCTATGTGCTTGGGGTCTGCATATGCAATCTCTATGTCGAAGTACATATCGCTCATACTCGGGTCACCTTCTCCCACATCTTCAGGAAAAGCGCATCCATTGCATTAAGCTTCTTACTAAAAAGCGACTCGAATCTCGCGTAATCCTTCGCATTGTAAGCTGATATAATCTCCCTGTCCGAGAATTCGCAAGGTATGCCTTCCTTCTTGCAGTAATAATCAAGCCCCTTTATCACGCCCCTGTTTATGAAGGTGAGGATTATGAACAGGTCCTCCACGTTCGCATAGTTCAGCTTCTTGAAGAACTCGCTGAAGAGCGGCAGCTCCTTCGAGCGGAGGAGCAACAAAGGAATGTCCAGCTTGAGGTTGTTGAATCCTATAACTATCTTGTCGTCAGTCTTGAGAAAGTAGCGAATGAAGTCGGAAATCATCTCCCTCTCGTTTTCGAACTCCCAGGACTTCCAGATTCTCACGAATGTCTGCCTCTTGGCTCCTATAGCTAGTATTTTCGCGTCGCTGGAAAAGCCCTCGGTCTGGACTGATAGAATCATGTTAAGGAGATGATTTTAAGGCTAATAAAAACAACCTGTAATGTATGCGCATTACACACGCTTATTAATTTCCTCTGCAATAATTAAGGGGATTCTTGGAAAGAAGTTGCTTCGCAACTTCAAACGCAAATTTGGTGGGAAACTGGATTATTTATACAATGGTCATGGCACGATAGATAAAAATAGAGGCAGAGTGAGGCATGACTGGCTTGTTCTAAGATTATATGAATTTCTGGATCAGGGGAAATTCAACGTGACTCCGGAAATGAAAAGCGATGCAAAATATCTTTTCAACGGAACGCACAAGCTTATCCTCCTCAACCTCAAGAATGCCGGTGAGACGCTTAACAGAAATTTTTATGATTTGGAATGTTTCTGCAAATATGATGGGAAGCATGAATTTGATATCGTGGGGTTAGATGACGAATGTGTTGTTGGGGTCGAAGTCAAAAGTAAGAGAAAATGCAAGAAAGCTAAGCAGTTCGATGAGCAAATAAATCGCTTCTTTCATTTTACAAGGGAAGAATTCCCCAAACATGGAACAGAGGTTTATTATTACAACGGGAAAAGTGGCCTTTATTTAATCAAGCAGCATTTAATTTAAATCCCTCCTCCCATTATAATCATGCTTGTTTATGAGTGGATTCTTCTGGCAGTCGGGACTGTGGGATTTGGCCTGGGAGCTTACTGGGACCTCAAGACCACGGAGTTTCCTGACTGGCTTCCTTACTCGATTATCCTGGCAGCTCTTGCTGTGAGGGGAGTTTTCTCTTACCTTCTCGGAGACTGGTGGATTCTTTTCTCTTCCGTGATAATGGGCCTTCTGTTCCTTGGCTTCGGGCTGATACTCTATTTCATGAAGCAGTGGGGTGACGGGGATGCATGGCTGCTCGGAGTCTTGGGATTCCTTTTCCCGACATACTCGGTTTTCCAGATTGCTGCAAGCCCTTTCCAGTTTTTCGGGCAATTCCCATTCCCGATAATCATGCTGTTCAACTTCTTTTTCATCTCGTTCTTCTATCTAGTTGTCTACTCCATTGCGCTGGGCATAAAGCACAGGAAAACCTTGTCAAAGTTCAGGAAAGAGCTCAAGAAAGACTCAAGGAATATCATCCTGCTGATTGCAGGCTTTGCCACGCTATCTCTGGCAATGGTGTTCTATCTTAATCTTTCCTTGGGAATTCCTCTTTATAGTATGTACAACCTCCTCTCCCTTCCCGTGCTTTTCGCTGCCGTGATAATTTTCATCCGCTACGGAAGGTTCGTGGAGCAGAACCTGTTCCGGAAGAGAATTCCTGTAAAGGATTTGCGGGTAGGGGATGTTCTGATAGGGGAGAAGTGGAAGGGGCTGACAGAGAAGGAGACAGCCAAGCTCAGGAAGAAAGGTGGCAGCGTCTGGATAAAGGAGGGTGTGAGGTTCGCCCCCGCATTCATAATAACGCTTTATGTCACGCTGTTCCTCGGAAGCCTGCTGTGGATTTTTGTGTAGTATAAAAACTTTCAAAACAAAATATAATTATGTTTAGAAGGCGTGAGCTTCTCGATTTGAACAATCGTGAAGAATACAGGTTTGCAATCAGTTTTTTGCATGATTCACATAGAGGTCCAGAAAACCCTGTTGTTGAATTCTTATATCATCAGGAATTCGGCCCGCCAGAAGAATTTGAAAAGTCAATAGAATCTCTTAATATGGCACCTAGGTACATAGAATGCTTTTGAAGAAATTCAGGAAATAGAATAACTCGGGTAACAAAAATAAAAATAAAAAGGGAGAGGTTGAAATGGGTGTGACTCCCTAAATTCTGAATCATTTATCTTATTGTCTTGAGTCTTTCAACTCGGACTTTCTTCACAGTTGGTTTCCAGACCTGTGCTGGTAGCCAGTCAACCTTGCTTGATGCTGGGAGGCTGACCTTCTTCCTTGATCCCTGGAAAACGTGGACCGTGTATGTCCTGTCCTTGTTCCTGCGTCCTCTTTCCCTCAATCTTATGTCTGTGAAGCCCCTTGTTGCTGCCTTCAAAGCAGCCTGCCTCGGTTGCCTTCCTGTGAAGATTGAGACTTTTCTTCCGCTTTTGAGAACGTAGTACTTCTTTGCCGAAGACCTTCTCTTTTTCGCCATTTTTACACCTCGCGTTTTTTTCTATTGAAGCGGCTGCTGTATCCTTAATCGCCTGGCCGCTAAAAATTTATTTAATATAATTATAGCACAAGGGTATATAAACGTTTTGGCTCCATGCTGGTTTTGAAACAATTTAACTCCTTGTCGGTTGCACAAAGATTAATTTTCATGGCTGACTGCTGTCGGTTACGAACTTGGATTGGAATGACAGGAGTCGGCTTTAAATTGGCCCGAAGCCATATAATATACACATTAACAATATGTTAGTTTGAAGTGCCGAAGGTGCTTCTTTTCAAAGTGGTCGAATGCTACTGAAGGCAAAGCCCATTTACGTGGAAGCGAGAAAACCCATAGTCATCCTCAACCAGGAAGACGCTGACGAGCTGGATGTAAAAGCCCTGGACAGGGTGGAGCTTTCACACAACTCAAAGAAAGAGATAGCGATAGTTAACATAACTAAAAAATTTGTCCAGCCGGGTGAGATAGGGCTTTATGGCTGTGTTGAAGAGGGCTTGTGCGCCGGACCCGGCGCTTCAATAAAAGTTGAGGCAGCCGAGCCGCCTGAGTCGCTTGCCTACATAAAAAACAGGCTCGCAGGAAAGATTATCAAAGCAAAAGAGATGAAGCAGATAGTCAAGG
>JBGPBG010000083.1:0-4162 GCA_041481105.1 Candidatus Aenigmatarchaeota archaeon | reverse complement strand
TGTTTGGTGCGATTCCTGCCAGCACTCTGGATGATTTGCAGAAGAAACAGAACAGCGGGATTAATGTAGTGTGCGATAGGTGCAAGATTTGCTCTCTTGACGCGGGAGCAAAGGTGGAGTATCTGGAAGGTCCGAACTCTGGGAAAAAAACCTATGACTTCAATTTCAGGAGCGGCGGAACCGAGCACAGGATTTTCGTGACAATCAGCGACGGGAGCAAGAACTATGTGTCAAGGCTTACGGTAAGCGTTTATGGAAATGCAGGATCAACAACCGTTATACCGGCAGGCCCTTAATAACGTATGTCGAGATTTATGGCAAATAAAAAATGCCCGGCAAGTTCATGCAGAAACAGGAAAGCGATAGCGGACTTCATGCTTTTCCTTCTGATTGTGGTTGTTGCCGCGGGATTGATATTTTTCATGGGATTATTTTTCGGGTATGTTCCATTGGCATCCGATATCGCCGGCATAAAGACCAACCTGAACGTTTACATGACCAATGATGATGTTGGAACAGAGATAGTGAGCCTTCTGAATGCTAAAAATGGGTCTGTCAAACATATGGAAAGGCTCGGAAGCTACATATCAGATGATTATTCGGATTACCTGAATCCTGTAAAGGATACTCTTAACAGCGCATACGAAAATTACTATTTCACTTTCAACGGCATCAGCTCTGTCAATCTGAATAAAAACGTTCCCAGGCAGGTTCAGGACACAACAACTTTTGCCGTCCAGTGCGGGCCGGGTTTTTCTCCGCCGGAAAAAATATCTCTTAAATGGCCGTCAGATTCAACCACCATAAATTCGGGATTCGGAGGGAGGGACGTTTATAGCAACGGAGTATGTACATGCCACAAGGGCGTAGACATAAACGGCGTTGGAAATGTTTATGCCGCGGCTGATGGTATTGTAGACAGGATAGATTACGATGACGTAAGCGGGAGATACATTGTGATAAAACATGCCAATGATTTTTACAGTTATTATATGCATCTAAGCAAGGTAAACGATAATATCAAGCCGGGAGTTTCTGTAAAAGCTGGGGATAAGATAGCCGTATCAGGCAACACGGGGAAATCCACAGGACCACACCTCCATTTTGAACTGCGATACATAAAGGAGGGGAAGAAGGATTCGATAGACCCCTGCAGCTTTTTCCTGAACATGCCCCAAAATACAGTCAAACCATGCGACCATGAACAAGTCAGTGCATGCAGTTACGTAACTGGTTCTAAGGTCAAAGATTATGAAACAGAGGTGCCTCTTCCGGGCGCAAAATCCGGTACTGTTAGAGGAAAGGTTGTGTTCAAGCAATGGGAATGAATATGAGAATGAAAGAGTTAGAAGTTGCGAAGCGGCTTCCTTCCAGAAAGCTGAAAGGGCAGGCGCTGATAATCGCGGCGATTTTCATAGTCATTATTCTAATCGTACTGTGGTCGGTAGTTAACATACCTGCAATAAAAACCGGGCAAATACAGAGCGATGTGGAGGTGCATTCCCAGATTCACATAATGGGCAACGCCCTTGACGCGGCCAAGCTCTACATGGAAACGTCCCTGGAATACTCAATCTATCAGGCATGCTATGACAACCTAGGAAAGGGGGGATGGGATTCCATACCTTCCGGAAGAAGCTACCAGGGATATGCCCTGTGGGACTATTCTGACCCGCATCCGGATGTGTATGAGTTCAAGTCAGGACTGGAGAATTCCATAAAAGCAAATCTCGGGCTGTACAAGGGAACCAAGTCCTACACGTTCCTTTCTGATTACCAGGTGAATCTCCCCGCTTATTCTGACATAGTTATTTCCACTGATGACACGGATCCCCGATGGATGTTCGTCTCGGCTTTCGCTGACAGCAATCTCAACATAGAGAAGACCCAAGAAAGCGGGGAGCGCATAAGGCTGGAGAAGGAGAGCACAATCCAGAATGATGATGAGTACAAGGTGAACTGCTACGGGATTTATGCCAAAGGGCAGGAGGTGTACCAGACAGAAAGGGACATCATCCAGACTTTCATAGACAGCATTTCAGCAGACCCGAACGGCTATAATCCCCAGAGCTTCATGAGCGACATAAAGAAGCAGATCCTGAGCACATGGGGGAGCGAGGATAGCGCCACATGGAGGGAGGATGACCAGTATATGATTACCGCCCAAGTGCTGAACGCGAATCTTGGGCAGAAAACAGTCGGCCTTGAAGGAAACACTTATAACGCGGACATAAAGGTGAAGTTCGAGATAGTGAACGAGACAGGTAACGAGTTTCCCGTGTATGACGGGAGCATGGTAGTTTTCGCTCCCATGAAGATGGTTTTTGTCTTGAGCATGAACCAGAACGTGCCTTTGAAACGTGTAATTAAGGTAACGGTAAGCCCGGAGAAGAAAGTCTCAGCAAGTTCTGCCTTGGGATATTCTGGCTCCTACAGCTACCAAGAGGCGAGCGAATGCGAAGGAGAGGATTGCCCTGAGGAGCCAATGTATATTGTGAGATCCTTTGATGAGGATAATAACATATTGGATGAAATCCAGGTCCCGGAAAGCGAAATAGAGAATGTGGTAAATGACATGAGGGAAGATGGCTTGACTGTTGTGGAGGAAATACAAAGCCAGCCGGCTGGAGCAGGGGGGCTTTCATTTTCAGGTGAGGTTCTGGGGCTGGTGCTTCCCAAGGCAAAGCCTGTGCTTGTGCCTCCAAAAGGGACAGAATATCTCCAGAGAATAGTTGCCAGATATGCTGATCTAAGGGGAATATCCAGGCCGCTTCTTTTCGCGCTTGTTCAACAGGAGAGCAAGTGGAAAGCGAACGCAAGAAGCAGGAAAGGTGCTAGAGGCCTTATGCAGGTAATGCCAAAAACTGCAGGAGGGATTGGATGGACTCAAAATGAAGGAAGCCTTTACAACCCTGAGATAAATTCCAAATACGGCTCCCTTTATTTAAGGAATATGCTCGCCGAGTTTGGGGATGAGAGGCTTGCTTTGGCTGCATATAATGCGGGTCCCACACGTGTTTCAAAAATCCTGGACAAGTACTGCAAGAAAAACCCCACCTATGATTGCGCGAAACTGTATCTGCCGGTGGAGACACTAATTTATGTGCCGGAGATAACCCTGAGATACAAAAAACTCTATGCAGCGCTTCCTGGAATAGGCACGGCCTGAATCCTGCCGTAACAAATTGTGAATGCTTAAAAATCCTCCTTACAATAGCACAATACTAAGGCTAGTGCAACAGCGGACAAGTGAGAAAGCAATCGAAGAATCGGGGTGATTCCAATGGTAGAAAAGAGGCATGGAAGCGAGGAAGAGGAGCAGGAAACGATGGACAGAAGGCGACAAGAGTCGCCTTCCGGCTCAGAGACGCCTGCGGAAGTGAAGGCGGAACCAACGCCGGAAGCAAAACAGGAAGCTAGGAGATTTGAACGGGACAGGCCTGAACATTCGAAAGAAGGTGGCCAAGCCACCTTCAGGCGGGAACCGAAAGCGCGAAAGGACGAGAACGTGGTGTTCGTGGGGAAGAAGCCCACAATGAGCTATGTCCTTGCGGTTATAACGCAGTTCTCGGACGGGAACAACGAGGTGTTCGTGAAAGCGCGAGGACGCTCCATCTCGACTGTGATAGATGTGGTGGAAGTGGTGAAGAAGAAATTCATGCAGGACTTGAAGTGCGAGATAGAGACGGACACTGAAGTGATAACGGACGAGAGGAACCAGAGGATAAACGTGTCCACGCTGAGCGCGAGGCTATACAAGTGACGGCTTGGAAAGAAGGTGTCAGGGACACCTTCAATCTAGAATACGAAAGAAATAGCAGCGATGCTCTAACAGTCTACTTATTGAGAGCTTTACTCTTCCCTCTTTTTACTTAATCTTTGTCAAAATGTTCCTTATTGAAAGGGTATCTTTTTTCGCTTTCTCAATTATCTTCTCATAAACCCTGTCCGGAATCCCGAAAACGCCCTTTATGGAATCCTTGCTGGAGGGGCTTTCAAGCGTGCCCAGGATTATGTCCAGATTCTTGAGAACCTTTTCCTTCGGGCCGATCTTCAGGTGGCCCGCGATTTTCTCTGCATCTATTTTCCCGTTACATAACGCTATTATATCCCGCTGATCCGTGAATCTCATGGAATTTATCTTGAGTGCTATCAGCATCTC
>JBGPBG010000082.1:0-4203 GCA_041481105.1 Candidatus Aenigmatarchaeota archaeon | reverse complement strand
TGGTCGGAAGTTGACTTCGGTCAACTTCTTTCTAACGCATCCCTCCCCAACCCCATTATGGAGAGAAGGCGGAACTGAATGCATGCAGACAATTTCCGCCTTCCTTCTAACAATCGGTGAAGATGATGGAAAAAAGAATCCACGGGAAAACCGTATTAGCGGCAGCCATATTCGTCTCGTCAATATTCATCCTGGGAATAAGGCTGTCCCACCCAGCTCCGATACAGATTTTCATAGAAGGGAACCAGACCGCTGTCAGCCAGCTTCCGGGATTCTTCACGCTTACTGATGTTATTATTTTTATCGCATCCTCCTTTGTCCTGTGCGCTAGCGGAATGTATCTGCTGTTTTTTGATTCTGCCGGATTCCAGAAGCCTGCGGGCAAGATAGTGCTGGAGGAAAGGAAGAAAGGCTGGGAAGGGATGCTCAAGACCCTGAGGACAGACGAGCAGAAGATATGCAGGGCCATAATGGAATCTGACGGCATAATAAGCCAGAGCGAGCTGACTGGAAAGACCGATCTCCCCAAGGCGAACGTGAGCAGAGCCCTGGACATGCTCGAGAGCAGGGGTCTTGTGGAACGCAGGAGGAGGGGAATGGGGAACGTGGTGCTTCTCAAATAAACATCCATTCCTTCCGGCAAGCTATAAAAACCCCCGTTCCATAGAGCGCTCGCAGTCATTTCTTACTTCGGGACGGCGTGGATTATGGGGAAGTACCCAAATAAGAAATAAAGAAAAAAAGCCGGATACTCATTAACATTTCTTTTACTCTACCGGCGGCGCCACTCCGCCCTCTGCCCCGCCTATTCCCATACCCCTCAGGGGATACGGGTATGACTGCTCCACCGGAAGCTTTATTGCAGCCAGCTCGCTCATATCCGTCAGGCTGTTAGCCTTCACCATCCCGCTCGAGATCGTGTAAAGATTGTCCCCTATGTAAAGGGAGCGCTCTATCATGTTCGGGTAATACCAGTAGTATCCGGTGTCTGCAGTTGAATTGTCCACATGCGTTATCCGGCCCTTGAGCTGGAACCCGTTCTGCAGGTCCATGTTAAACACATACGCTCCCTGGAACGTGTACTCCCCATAAGCGTCTGTCGGGATTTCGCCCCCGTATTTGGAGGAGTTTATCTCCATGAGCTGTATGGGGATCACCAGGAGATTCTTCTCCCTGCTGAACAGGAAGGCCTTGTGGTCGCTGGTGGCAAGCGATTCCGTCCCTCTGTCGCCAATCACGTATTTTGCGATTTCTTTCGGGCTGTTAACGTCCGTGACGTCAAACAGTGAGAGCTTCACCCCCTTTATCGCCGTGTAATACACCGCATCGTCCATGTGCACCTTGTCCGCATCTATGCTGGGGTCCACGTCCTTCCCTATGCCTATCAGGTGGTTCTCGTCATATGGATGGAGGTAGTCGGAGTATCCGGGGAGTGTAAGGTTACCTAGCATGGCCGGGCTGGACGGATTCGACAAGTCTATCACGAAGAGCGGATCCACCTGCTTGAAGGTCACGAGATACGCCCTGTCTCCAATGAACCTTGCGGAGTATATGCTCTCCCCGGGTTCGATGTCCTCAAGCTTCCCCGTTACGGACATCGAGCTGTCTAGGACGTAAACATTGTTGGTGGAAGGTACGGCCTCCTTTCCATTCCTCCAGCTCCATATGGGAGACGTGGTGGTTGCCATGCGCAGGTAGCCGCCGTTCTCGTCAATGGAGAACTGGTTCAGCAGGTGTCCAGGAACTTCTCCCTTCCCCTTGTATTGTATGTTCCCGTTGTCTATCGAGATTTTGTATATCACTGTCTTTTCCGTCTCCTTCGCTATCTCCTCATAAACGTTCTGGATGGCGTCCTGCGTCCTGTTCATGAGCTGCTCTTTCTCCGCCTCAGTAAGCGAATTGTAGTAGTCCTGGACGGCTTCCCCGATTTTCTGCATTTTCTCAGAGCGGGTTAAGTCCCCGTTCTGCGCATCAGTTATCTTTTGAGAAACGTCCGCCGGCAGGAGAGACTTTATCGCATTTATCATCCTGTCGCTCTCCTCCCAGTAGCTTATCCTCTTCATGTTGGCTATGTATATGTTGTCCGCTGAGACGTACATGTTCTCCGTATACCCTGACATTATCACAGTGGTCTTGGGCTCCGCATTATCATCCTTCACGTTCAGGGAGGCTATCGTGTTGAACTGGAAGCTGTAGTCAGGCACGTCAAAATAGTACAGTTCCGAACAACCGCATGCAGGCCTTGAGCCGCTTTTCGAATAAACCATGGGTGTTGCTATCGGCTGGCCTTCCGCATAATACACCGGCTTGTTTATCACAGCATAGATATAGTCTCCAATCATCCTCGCATCATAGTAGTTCCCCTCTATCGAGAAATTTCCTTTGAGGACAGGGCTGTTCCTGTCCGTTATATCATATACATGAATGTAAGTCTTCTGTGAATATCTTGGATAGTATCCCGGTGCCACTATGCCCATCTTCTCGATGACAGCTCCTCCATAGCTCGCATAATCGTTCCCGAAAACCACAAGCCTGTCACCGTTCACGAAAATCTGGCTCACTCCAGAGGAGTTTATCTGCGAAAGGATTTGCGCGCCCTCTGCAGGATAAGCATCTATTATGAATATGCTCTCTCCCGAGACAGTGTAAATATATTTCCCGTCATTCTTCACGATATCCGGCTCATCCACTCCGGCCACCTGTACATTTGTAGCTGAGAAGTTCGAAGAGGTCCCTGCTCCTCCTGCAGTAGCCTGCTTTTCAGCCCCTGCTGCTGAGGGAGCAACCGCATTCATGGTTCTCGAGATGTCAAGGCCCATGACCGCACCATAGCCAGTGCCTCCAGAATTGTCCTGAAGGAACGAGCTTATCTGGTCGCATGAAGTGAACTTCTTCAGCTCCAGGCCGGAAACCCCTCCGGGATTCCCGGGCAGGATGAACTGTGTGGCAAGGACAACGCCCAAAGCCACGATAACTATCAAGCCAAAAGCCAATAATGGTGCAAATCCCTTTCGCATCTCAAAAACCTCCTAAAGCATTCCTGCCGCCTGCGGGTAGAATATCGCGATTAGCAGGATAGCAAGTCCTGTCAGCCCCACCAGCGCGGCAAGGATTTCTTTTTTCATAATAGAATTAGCGGGAGAACTTATTAAGAACCCTATTGTTTTGTTTCGGTAAAGGGCGAATTTAAGCTACATACTTCAATTTATTTTATGGGCTCGTAGCTCAACCGGATAGAGCGACCGATTTGTCTGCTTCTCAATTCAAAGCAGACATAGCCGAAGCTTCGGACCGGTAGGTTGGGGGTTCGAATCCCTCCGGGCTCATTTTAAATCTTGAGGTCAATATTAATTATGCAGCTCGGAACCATCACAGGGAAAACCAGCACGCGGAACTTTAGCTTTGAGGCAGAGTCGCAGATAAGGAAGAGCGATTACCTTATGGTGAAAGACCTGGAGGGCGTGTGGTCACTCGCTTCCATAGAAAAGATAACCACAGACGGGACAAAAACCAAGGCTGAGGTGAACGTGATCGGCTTCCGCGACAACCGCGGATTCCTGAAGACTCCTAAGGTCCCGTTCTCTCCAGGCGCCCCTGTCTTTGCGGCCGAGAACCAGTTCATAAAATCCACAATCGGGATAAAGGACTCGGGAGCTTACATAGGGCTCCTTGACGGCTATGATCTGAAGGTCCGCCTCCCGATAGAGAACCTGGTGAAGAAGCATATCTCTGTCCTCGCGAAGACAGGCACGGGGAAAAGCTATCTCACGGGCGTGATAATGGAGGAGCTCGCGGAGAACAGAGTTCCAGTCGTCATAATCGACCCACACGGAGAATACTTCACGCTGCAGTCCGCGAACAGCAAGCCCTCTGAAATGAAGTTCATGCCACGGTTCGGGATAGAGCCCAAGTCCTACAGGAGCACGGTCCAGATTTTCGGATTCAGGACGGGGAAGGAGATAAAGCTGAACTCGCGGCTCTCTGCTGATGAGATAACCCACATGATGCCCGTGAAGATTCCCGCGAGCCAGAAGGCGCTCCTGTATTCCGCGGTCAAGAATCTCGAGGACAGGGAGTACACGCTCTCTGACGTGATAGACGAGGTGACGAAATCAAAGTCCCAGACAAGATGGAGCCTGCTCTCCTCCCTAGAATCGCTCATGAAGACCAACCTCTTTTCCACGAAGCCCACGACGCCAGAGG
>JBGPBG010000081.1:0-4206 GCA_041481105.1 Candidatus Aenigmatarchaeota archaeon | reverse complement strand
TGGTAGCTCAGTCCGGGAGAGCACACGGGGATTTACAGGGAACTGGAATCCTGTGACGCTGAAGATCGTTTGAAGGCTTATATGGAATGAATCAAGCCTTCTTTCGTTTCGCGACCGTGCTGTCGTGGGTTCAAAAGGAGTTTGAAGGTGGCGCGGCCAACTTCTCTCCAGAGATTCCCACTCACCCCATATGGAAAAGAAAGCGAAGGAGAAAAAACCAGCGAAAGAGAAGGAAGGCGGAACTGAAGAAAGACAGCCAAAGGCTGTCAGTCACGAAACAGCCTTCAGGCGAGCAATCGGGTGCAGACTCCTGGAGAACAAGCTCGTGATTTCAAAGGGGTTTGACGAGCTCCTGCAGAAGTCTTACGGGAAATATGACGAGAAGAGGCTGGAGCTGTCGCTGGTGGAGGCGCTTTACCTTCTGGAGAAGGGGAGGATTTCCGTCAAGAAATCCGGCAGGAAGATGGGCTCCCATGAGCTTATGGAATTCGGGCTGGAAAAGGACAAAAGGCTCCATGAAAAATTCATTGTCTACAAGGACCTCAGGGACAGGGGATTCGTGGCGAAAACCGGATTCAAGTTCGGATGCGATTTCAGGGTCTACCAGAGGGGAGTGGGAGTGAAGAAAGGCCCCAAAGCTGCCTCTGAGCACACAAAATGGATTGTGTACACTGTTCCGGAGGATTATGCATGCTCCTTTGCGGAGCTGTCCAGGGCTGTCCGGCTTGCGCACTCCATAAGGGCGCAGATGCTCTGGGCGATAGTGGACAATGAGAACTGTGTGACCTATTTCGAGGTAGTCAGAATAAAGCCGTAAATGGGCAGAATAAGGAAAGTATTAAAGCATGCTGCTCAATATATGTGTGTGATTACTTGCATGAAGGCGGAAGTTAGGAATGACGGCTTGATTCAATTGGTTTAAGCCGTCCAACTAAAATCCGCCTTCGCCATAACTGTTTGATAATGTGCATGTCATAAGGTGTTAGGTATGGGAAGGATAAAAAGTGTTCCTGTGAAGAATCTTGGGGATGACCTCATGGCTACCCACGGGAAGAAGTTCACTACGGACTTTGACAAGAACAAGAAAGTTCTGGACGAGGTCAAGAAGATAAAGTCCAAGAGGACGAGGAATGTCATTGCAGGTTACATAACCAAGCAGATGCAGAAAATAAAGGAAGAATCCTGATTGTTGGAAGCTAAATCTACGGTTACATGTTTGGGGGAAACTATGCAGATTGAAGACGTGCTTGAGAAGCCGCTTGTGGTGAGGCCTGGGGATACAGTAAGCCATGTGGCGTCAAGGATGCTGGCTGAAAGGAGGCATGAGGTGATTGTCCTTGACAGCAGCAATAAATTTCTAGGGATAGTCCTGGCGAGGGATATCGTGAAGAAGAAGGTCAACGATCCGCACAAGGCAAAAATAGACCAGTTCATAATAGAGGAGAACCCGCTCCTTCCGGGAACGAGCACGAGCGAGGTCATCAATGCCTTCCTTGTGAATGATTACAAGACAATACCTGTGAAGAAGGACAACAGGATAATGCTCCTGACAAAGCTGGACGTGCTCAAGCTTGTGAAAAATGATTCCAATCTCAAGAGGAAAGTGGCAGAGGATGTCATGAAGTTCCCCTGCTGCATTAATTTTGAGGATTCGCTTTCCACAGCCAGGGCAGTCCTCAAGGACATGAATGTCTCCCGCGTTCCTGTTCTGAAGGACGGAAAGGTGGAGGGCATGATTGACGCGCTTGATTTATTGACCCCTATTGTAAAGGGGGAAATCACAAAAAGAGGGGAGCCTGATGAGGAGAGGACCCATATGGATAGTGTTCCTGCCTCCTCTTTCATGCGCAGGAATTTCCCCACTGCGGAGGCTAACACTCCTCTTGGCAAGGTTGTTGATTTGATTGTGGGAAGCCAGTCGGCTGTTGTCGTGGAAAGGGATGGGAAGCTTCTGGGGATTGTCACTCCCGGGGATGTGCTCAAGCTCCTCGGAAAAGAGGTGAAAGGAGCATACGTTACTATAAGCGGGATAGAGGATGAGGATGATTTTGTAAAGGATGTCGTGTATGATGAGATTGAGGCTTCCCTGAAAAAAATAAACAAGATATATCCGGTGAACTATCTTGTGGTGCATGCGGACAAATACGGGACAGGCAAGAAAACCAAGCATCTGATCAAAATCAGGCTTGCCACGGACAGGGGGTTCTTCTTTGCGCAGGATCATGACTGGGATTTGACAAAAGCTATAAAAGGTGTCCTGGCAAACCTGGAGAAAGAGGTAATAAAAAGGAAAGAGAAATTCGGTTTTTGCTGAGCAAAGTTTTAAATACGCTTTTGAATATATTTAATTCCTCGTGAGGGGTTAACATGAAAAGGAAAATCAAGTACATGGACAACAGTATTTTTTACATTATCCTTGGGGTTGCGCTGGCCCTCAGCATAAACTGGGGCCTTGCCTTTGCCCTGAACACGGACATGCCGGTCGTGGCGGTAGAATCCAATTCCATGGTTCCCACGTTCTCAAGGGGGGATATCCTGGTCCTGCAGGGCGTGCCTAGCCAGCAGCTAAAGGTGGGTGATATAATAGTGTTCTCTCCGGGGTCTGGACAGACCCCTGTTGTGCACAGGATAATAACGGAAAATCCTGACGGGACATTCCAGACAAAGGGAGACAATAACAATGGCCAGCTCCCTTTCGAAAAAATGATCGGGTCCTCGCAAATACATGGAAAGGCTGTCCTGATTATACCTTATCTGGGCTGGCTGAAGATAGGAATGATGGAATATGTCCTGCCAAATATACTGTGGTTTGTCCTTGCCGGTGGCATCATAGGGTTTATATATATGGGAGCTAAATTGTATAGGAAAGATGGGTTTTTTAAATTCTGGTGATTCATATGAACTTCTGTGACAAATGCGGGTCAGTGCTTGTGGTGCAGAAGGAGAAGGATAAAATGATTCTTGTGTGCAGGAAGTGCGGCTACAAGCTGAAGGATTACAAGCCTTTGGAGATTTCCGAGAAGATTGAGAAGGACCCGCTGAATGACGTGATAATTATAGAGAAGAATTCTGAGACGCTTCCAACCACCAGAACTGTTTGCCCGAAATGCGGGAACAAGGAGGCTGTGTGGTGGATACAGCAGACACGCTCCACGGACGAGGCGCCCACGCTCTTTTTGAGATGCACGCAGTGCAAGCACTCCTGGAGAGAGTACGGTTAGTTGAAAATGCGAAGCATTTCTTTCCAAGAATCAGCCAACTGTCCAGCCCTCTCCTGTTATTTTTGTCACATTTCCTGCAAGGATTATGCTGGAATTCGCGAGCGAGAAGGAGCCTTGGAAGCCCTGGATGCTCATGTTACCACTCTCGCTGGCTATGTCTGTCTGGGCATGAACCACAAATTTCATATCTGTTAGGGAGAGTTTTGAGATTCTCAAGTCAGGGATCGTGAAGTTCTGGAGTGGGGAGGAGACTGTAAGGGAGGAGCCTTTTTCCTGAAGGGATATCCTGCCTGCCTGGAAATCGAAGGAGACGTCTCCATTAAAATTCTCGAAATAAGAGCCTCCAAGTGTGAGGTTCAGTTTTGTCTCGGGCTTGAGAGTGAAATTTTTCGGGTAAAGGGTTACTGAAACCTGGCTGGTGCCGGATTTGCCTGTCCCTCCTGGAAGGGAGATTGGAGTCCCTCCAAGCCAGTCTGTCAGCTTTCCCACTATTCCCCCAAACGTGTCCTTTATCCCGGAATTGCCCACAAGCACTATCGAAATTACGAGAAGCGCCGAGAAAGCAGCAGCGAGAATCTTCCACTCGAGCATGAATATTGATTGGGCAAAGTTTTATAAATAGCAAAGCTTTAATTTAATATCTGAGTTTGAAGTCGGCTTCGTCGACTTCGTTCTCAATTCCGTGTCGTGATTTTATGGGTTTCTTGACATTCCAGCTAGGCGGGGGAGATTGGTTCTCAACAATAATATTCATGCTGTTCTGGGTGGTTTTCCTGTTCTTCTATCCGAGGCTTATGGTTTCCCAGATAATGTGGAAGCTTGAGCGCACTGCAAGGGAACTGGAGGATATGTCAGAGAAGTCCAAGAAATTCATAATAAGGGAGATAACCAAGAAGCAAAAGCCCACGAAAGAGCTGAAAGAGTCGATAAACCGGTTCTATGAATTTTTCGTGATAGGGCCTGTGAGCCTGGACCCTAACGGGAT
>JBGPBG010000080.1:0-4352 GCA_041481105.1 Candidatus Aenigmatarchaeota archaeon | reverse complement strand
CTAGGAACGCAGTTCCACCCAGAGCTCACATCCAGGCCCATAAACCCCCATCCTCTTTTCAAAGGATTCCTGGAAGCGTGTTTGAAGTAGTAGCTAATCCTCTTTCTCCTCATACCCCGCATTTATCAAGTCCCATATCTTCTTGGCCTTCTCCTTCCCTATCCCCTCCACCTTCATGAGCTCCTCAGGAGTGGCATCATACACATCCCGCACAGTTCCAAAATGCTTGAGCAATCTTCTGCTGAGCACATTCGAGACATTGGGGAGCCCTGCCACCAGGAACTCCTGGTTATGGGAGAACGAGTGGTTCTTTTTGTTGCAGCGGATCTGGAGGCCCTTGCTCTCCTGCACCTGCTCCCTGTAGGCCATCCAGTATATCTGGGCTGCCGTCTCCTTTGAATTGTGCGTCCAGATTATCGGGATGCGATAGTCTATGGCAATCGAGGAAAGCACCCCCCGCACAGTGTTTGCGTGCATGTTCCTTTCCAGGAAAAGCATCTCAGGATTCCCTTCAAGAATAAGCACTGGCTTCTCGTAGGAGCATGCAAGCTCTTCCATCTGCTTGAAGAGGCGCTGGTCTATTATTGACTGCAGGAAGTCCGGAACGGATTTCCTCTCAACAGCCACCCTTTCCGAGACTATGTAATCCCCAACCTTGAGCTGGATTTCTCTTATCTCTGCATCATGCTGTTTGAGGTGCCTCGTCACATTCGAGGCTATCTCCCTGTGGTCCGCAAGAATCACGACCTTCTCCCCTCTGAGGACCCTCTGCGCTTCCATAGAACGGCCTTATGACAACTTCTGCGGTCATAGCAGATTACAATTTATAAAGCAGCCATATTTAGTATGGTATATGAACAAACTTTATATCATTCTGATAGTTGTTCTTGTTATTATAACAACCGGAATCTTTATTTACTGGTATAATGTCCCTCATATTGATTATTCATGCAATGCTTATTCCGACTGCGAAATTAAGAATGTAGGAAACTATTGCGGATATTATCCATTATGCGTAAATATAAATTATCAGCCGCACCCTCCAGAACTTAAATCCAATATTTGCGGATTCCCTTCTATCGATGGATGCGAATGCGTGGAAAATAAATGCAGGGGAACATTTAGCGGAAATCCCTAAAATTATTAAACATGCCTTTCTTTTGGTCGGTGTCCTGACCTAGGATATCTTCGACCCGGGCTTTACGTCCTTGTCCACCGTGAGCAGGCTCACTACCTGGCCGTCCTGTGCGGCCAGCAGCATACCCTCGGACTTCACGCCCCTCAGGATAACAGGGTCAAGATTCACGACCACAATTATCTTCTTGCCCTTCATATCTTCAGGCTTGTAGTAGGTCCTGAGCCCTGCCACGAGGGTGATTTTTTTCTTTCCCATGTCCACGGAGAGCTTGTAAAGCTTGTCCGCATTAGGAACGTTCTCTGCTGCCAGGATTTTACCCACCCGCAAATCAAGGCTCTGGAATTCTTTGAACGAAACCATAACCAATATTCCCCGTGCAGGTTTAAATTGTTTAAATAGAGCAAGCCAATATAATATATATGAAAATTTCTTGGATTGCGGCGCTTGCTTTGATTTTTCTTTCTGTCCCGAGTGCAAGCGCAATACTTCCACCTGACGTGACTTTCATACCGGACAAGATTTCTGTCAACTCGAGCTTCATCATGATTGCTGATCCACATGTGCCTTCCTCCGAAGTTAGCAGAATTAATTGGGTAATTTTTGGAATACCTACGGCATTCGGAGATTTCACTAATGTAGGAAATAAATGGATATCCTATGTGACAGATACTAATCTATTTCCATCCGCTTCTTATGGGACCCCATACCCAATGGAAGTTACTGCAATACCAAAAAGTGGTCAACCTGAAAATAACTCAGTCAACATCAACGTAGGAGATATATCAATAACAAGCAATACGTTTGTGACAGGAAATAATGTTTACATTTCTGCCTGTGCAAAAGGAGGCATTGTAGATAGTGGAATTTCATACAAAACATACACGGATTCATTAGATGAAGTTGCTGGAAAAAAAGGAACAATGATATATAATCCAAGCATTTATTGTTACACTGTAAATATAACCCTTCAAAACGGCAACTATTATTTAGCTTTCACGGCAAACCGTTCCACTGATTTCGGCGGAGGGATTGCAAGGGTGGTAGTTGGTGGCGGTGGCGGGGGAACAGGATCTCCTGATGTAAAGGCAGACAGCATAGCCTACAGCCCTGTGATAAATCCAAACCAGGAGTTCAAGATTGAGACTTTCAAAATCACGAATTTGGGAACAGATAATCTCACAGCCCTGAGCATTTCTGTTCCGCAGCAGATTTCCAGTTATCTGACCATAACCCCCAAGAAAAGTTCCCTTGAGCCGAATGAAAGCACGTACATGACAGTCACTCTTCACAATATACAGTCAAGCACAAACATCTCCACGTTCGCGACCCTTTTGTCAGGCCCAACAGAAATCAAGCAGATACCAGTTGAATTGAGAATCAGCGTGATTGGCGCAATAAACCCAGCATCCTGCGAGGGCAAGAGTGACATGGCGCTTTGCTTGGGCGGGATATGCTGCGGAGGTGTATGCAAGACAAGAGGGGCAGAATGCTGCTCGAGTTCTGATTGCCCTTCAGGAAAGACATGCTCTTCTGATTTCAAATGCACAACAACAGTCACTCCTGGAGAATGCGAAGGCAAGAGTGACATGGTCACATGCACAGGAGGCAGATGCTGCAGCGGCTCATGCATAACAGGAGGAGAGTGCTGTTCGAGCTCTGACTGCACAGGAACAGGCGAGACATGCACATACAGCAACATATGCGAGAAACCCATCACCCCGACAGGGTGCACAAAAGACTCGGACTGCAGCGGGCAGAAATGCTGCAGTGATGGAAGCTGCAATCAGTGCTGCACTAATGCGGGCTGCACAGGAGCAGGAGAAACATGTTCAGACGGGATATGCACAGGTGGAACTGTTCCTTCAGATGGCGGGATTGACATCATGACCATAGCCCTGATAGGAGGGGGCGTGGTTGCAGCCGCTGTAGTGGGATTCTTCCTTTTCAAGAGGTTCAGGAAGAAAGGCGGCAAAGAGGGGGAGGAAGAATTCGAGGAAGGCGGAGACGAGAAAGAAGAGGACGAATTCTCAGACGAAGACTTTTATTAGCAGCAGGCTATCAAACGCTATCTGGACAGCTCCAGAAATTCTCCGCCTTTATCTTTTTGTTTCCTTCTGAGAATGATGAAGATCACAAACACCACCCCTCCGAGTGCAACAGGAACAATAATCCAAGTTAAAGGATTCGGTCGATTTCCTTGGGTTTCGCTTGGAATCTCTTGTTCAGGTGGGGACTGGCTGGATTGAGAGGCGTTCTGCTTCCTTGCAGCATCCAGCGCCTCCTGCAGGTTTGCATATCCTGTGATGTTTGAGCCGTACTCACTCTTGGAGTAGGAGCTGTACCAATTTTTCACACTAATATCCACACTAGCACGGGCAGACGAATTCGCGCCAGCCAGCACATCATCCGCATTCCTGTAAACATCAGAAACCATCTCATTGGTTGAGAGGTATGCAGAAGCAATCTTCTCGACATCATTCATGCTGGCGCGGACCTTTATCTCATAGAATCCTGTGGAGTTATGCGGGGTGATAGTGAAATTCTCAGTCCTCTCCGAGAGGCCCGGAACAGTGAAATTCCCGAGCACGAAGGAGCTGTCCAGATCCAGAGGCCTCTGTACATCCACAACAAAGTTAGCCTCCTCCTTATAGTTGTTCTGAAGCGTGAATGAGTATGTTACCGGCTCCAGCTTCTTTATGGCAAGGTTCTCAGGGAAGAGGGAAATCGCGAATCCTTCATGCAGCTCTGATTCCGAGACCGTGAGCCTCATGGAGCTCTGCTTTGTGCATGAGGCCAGGGAGCAGTTCCTGGCTTTTGCAGTGAGAATTATGTCATAATTCCCTGAGGAAGCTGCGCTGGCATTAACAATCAGGCTTTTGTATTCAGAGCCTTGGCTTGTCTGGACTACAAAGCTCCTTTTGTCCAGAAAGGCCTGGGACTGGAGTGAGGCATCTATCGTGAGGATGGCCTGTGACTGTATCAGGATCTCCACCGGAACGGTCTCGCCTGGCTTGGCACTTTTTGTGTAAGTCCTGAATCCCGCGCTGAACAAGTCCACATTATTGTTAAGGACGCTTTTTGTGTCCCCGCCTTTTGTGGAGATATCCACGTCCATGTACTTGGACAGGCAGACACCTCCCTTCCATATTCTGGAGAGATTCAGGCCCGGGGCAGAAATGGTAATAGTATAATTAGAGCAGTCTCCTTCTTTCCT
>JBGPBG010000079.1:0-4355 GCA_041481105.1 Candidatus Aenigmatarchaeota archaeon | reverse complement strand
TTCTGGATTGAAGGTGGCCGCGCCACCTTCCTTCGAATGTCCGGGTTTCCCCCTGCAGCACATGCAGTCAAGCGTTTCGGGCGAGACGTTATGCGTGATTGTGATTGAGGGGTAAAGGGACTGGAAATCGAACAGTGCGATATTGTCGTGGATGCCTTCCTTGGGCATGAGCACGTAACCTCCCGTGAAAGCCGGATAGAGCCTGCGCTTCTGGACCTCATCGTACTTTGGCCGATTGGGAGACAATTCCCCGAGCAGGAAGGCTTCCCTTATGTAGAGCCATTCCACCAGCTGAGAATAGCTCATCCTGCTAGTGTCAAAGAGCGTCTGGCCTGTAATGCGGCAGAGCTCTGAGATTTGGGGAAGGAGATGCTCCGCAAGCATGAGCGTGAGCTCGGAATCGCGCCTGCAGTAGTCCACAAGCCCCTCAAGGCCTTTGCTCTCCTTCCACGCCCGCTCTATGTCCTTCCATCTCACCTTGAGCTTGCCTTCCCCAAGGATTTCCCTTGAGACACGGTCCAGGGTCAGGACTTCTGTCATGAGGTTCGGGCCCAGGATGTTTTCTATAAAATCATAAAGGTCCACGTGCACGCGGCCTGCTATCTGGGCGGAGCTTATGCGCATGCGCTTCTTGAAGGCAAGGTGGGAGCGGTCGCGGCCCAGGTGGGGGTGGAGCTTGTGGTGTTCGGAGCGCTCGGAAAGGCGGAGGAAGTCGTAGCGGTCCGTGTTGTAGCCTGCTATTATGTCCGGGTTGCGCTCCTGTATGATCTGTTCGAACCTTTCAAGAAGCTGCTTCTCGTCTGGGAGGATCTCTGCTTCCGGGTGGTTGACTTTCTTCCAGGTGAGGATCTTTGAGAAGCCGGAATTGTCCCTGAAGGAGGCCATTATGATTTTCTCCTCCCCATGCTCCTCCGCAATCTCCAAATCAAATGCGAGGATCCTGAGCTTGGGGGCTTCTGCGTGGTCGGTTTTTACAGCCTTGATTTCGGAGGCCTCCATGGCTGAATCCACAGCCATCTGGCTCTCCACGTATCTCCCATGTATCTCTATCCATTCCATGGGGATGAGGGAATTGTCAATCAGGAATCTGCGATAGAATGAGACCCCGTACTCGTACTCGTCCTTCACGTTCTTCCATTCCTTCACAAGGTCCCTGAACTTGGGGACGTCAGCGGGGTTATCGCAGAAGATTTTGAGGACTGTCACAGGGATTCCAAGGAATCTTCTCTCGAGAATCTCCACCTTGGTGGGCTTCTTCCCTTCAAGCTCGAGGTTTCGTATCCTCTGGGCAAGCTCCTCTATATCAGCCTTGGTTTCGTGCTTGGGCTCCACATAAAAATATGGCTCGAATTTCCTCTCGAAAGCCACCAGGGTTTTTCCTGTGGGAAGTTTAGTCCACAGCCTGAGCAAGGGCTTCCCGTCCTCAAGGACGTAGTCCGCGTCCAGGAGGAACGCTCTCTGAGTCACGCTCTTCCCCGATGGGCTGGATTTTTGTTTGAAGTCGCCTCTTGGCGGCTTCTTTCCATCTGTTCTCATGGTAAAGGGTTGGTTTTAAGGTTAAAAAGCGTGCTTTGACGTTTAAACATGCAAGTGGTTTCTGCCTAAATGAGCATTTCATCCTTTTTCGCGGGAGCTTCCTTGGAGTTCTGGTTATAACGTATCTCCCGCTGCTCAAACACGGGGTTGTGACACTCGAAACATTTGCTGGCAGGGTTATTGAACTGAAGGTCGAAAACGCCATCTTCTCTGCTGCTCAAATATGCGCGGCTTGGCCGCTTTTTTGCCTCCGCTTCCGCATTCTCATAAAAAGCCGCTATCCTCGGGAATTTCTTGCCTTCTGAAAAGTAATCCTCAACGGAAAACTCATGCGTTTGTGTTTTCACATATGCTCTTGTCTTTCTCTCAAGGCATTTTTTTATTCCATGCTCGTTATCCGGAACAAAATAAGCTGACAAAAGAGCCATCCCCGTTGCAATAATGCCAATCTTGAAATATTTGAGCCCTGGTTTCATGACAATACTTGTAGGCAAATCTTATAACATTTTCGTCTTTTGCCTTCCCGCGAAGACAAGCATTTAAGACTTGCGCGCATGTTTAGTACTTATGAAAAATATGGAAAAACCGTCAGAGAAGCTCTACTCAGGCGATTATTCGTTCCTGGAAGGAAAGAGGGAAATTGTTCTGAGCCGGGAAGGAGGCGCTAATTTCCTTAATGTTCCAAAGGATCTTGAAGAGGAAATCAACAGTAGATGGGGTGCCTTCATGCGGAGGCAGGATGAAAGGAAGCTCTATACGGAAAACGGGGATATTGTGTGCACATCCCCCAGCTACTGGGCAAACGGAACCGGAGTTTATTATGCTGTAGCATGCCCAAGCGAATTCAGGATATTCTCTGTCACCAGGCCCAAATTCAAGCAGAAATACCTGAGGGGAAGTCCTCTCGATGAAATGCAGATATACAGGCTTGGCTCAGCGAGCATGTGCACAGTTGAGATAATGGGTTCAGACTACATTGTTCTAGGGCATGAGATTGTGGATGAAAAAACGCTGATACGTACAGAACCCTCGGGATTCATGAAGCCTGGTGACATGAAACAAGCGAAGTGGGACCTGAAAAGCAAGAAAATACCTCCCAGATACACGCTGGAAAGAGTAGGCATAGAAAAAATAGTAGTTCCGTATGAGATGGAGGAAGACGGCGTCATGATGTCTGATGAAAGCAGGAACGTCATCTCTTGCTTTGATGCCAGGATGCGTGCCCCAGACATAGAGAGCGAATTTCTCATGAAGGATGGCAGGGATTATGAGAAAAACAGCATTTTGCTGGAAAGGAAGAAGCCTTCCGGAATAAGGGAGAAGTTCTTCCTTTATCCAATGGAAAATCTTGGGGACTATGTTCTTAAAAGGGGTAAGGGTTTTGATGGGAGGTCTGCCCGTCTCCTGAAGAGGTATTTCGAGAGGGCTATAAGATAGCAATAAATTCCTTTCTACCAATCTTTCAAATGATGTACAAAGATGAAGAGCTGATGGGTTTGCTTCACGGTCTATCTATTCCCAGTGTTCCCGATTTTTGCATAGAAGAAAAACCATTGCCCCCATACGAATCCGATGAATTGAAGGTTATAGAGGAAGCTGAAAGGCTTAAGTATACCGAACGATTGGGAAAGATTTCTCTAGCCAAATCATCTTTCACTTCAAGAGCGGCAGGCCTTCTCTGCAGCGATTGCCAAGAATGCATGTATCTGGAAAAAGAGGAAGAAATAAAAAAAATGAAGGATTCGTTCTTGTCGGATGTCAAATACCTTATTAATAAAACAAAAATCAGCCCTGATAAGGCTGCCAGGTTAGTTATTAACCGGATGTATGAGGATTCTTGCAAAAAACTGAAGAAGGCATATCCAAACTTTCAAACAGCTTCTGAATTCATGGACTGGGCCCATCAAGATATGATTGACATATCTTTGATTCCGCTAAAAGATATTTCTACCTACAAAAACAACGCCAAAATGGGATTCGTAAAACACCAAGACGACACATTCAATTATTTTCGTCTATGCAAACTTATCCACAACTATACGATGGAATTGTCATCTGCCGTGGATAATGTATACTATATGGCGGCCAATTTTTACGGGCTGAGCAGCACGCACAATTTGGACGAAAAAAGAAATATAGAAATTAAACTCGATTCGCGGAACCCCAGGCTTGCTGACAACCTCAGGGTTGCATTCTCGAAGAACTTCAAAGAATTCAGGGAACTAAGGAACAACCTCCTGCACAATAGGCCGTCTTTCGGATTGCGTTCCAACCATGACGAAGGGACAACCATATTTCTGGCTTTTGAGGATTATGGAAAATGGAGAGAGGTGGACCTTTTTGAACACCTTCTTGGGTTCTACAAACATGTGGCAGAGGGTACCTGCAAAACCCTGCAATACATGCTAAAGCCAAAAAAATAAGTCACGGCTTCATCCACTCTATCTCGCCTGCGTCTTCTTGTGGCATTCCGAACATGCGTCAGACCACACAAATTCTTTTTTGGTCCCATCTTTCCTTTTTATGCTCAGATAAAGGTCTTCCGAACCCTCTGAGAAGCTGCAGCCTGATATTTCTGCCACACGGCCATCATCATAGTACTGGGTGGTTTTTATGAACGACAAGTCCCTTTCCGCATGGTTTCTTACAAGCTTTTTCTCTGTCTTGTAGGGAGTCCTTTCGACCACTTCGAGAACCAGACTGTGCGTTCTTTCCACACTATTAATGTAAAAAGCTGCGAGCAACCTACCTAATCCTATTGCCGCGTATTTCCAGCTTTTCATGCACATAATTTGGGAAGAAAAAATATAAGGCTATGG
>JBGPBG010000078.1:0-4365 GCA_041481105.1 Candidatus Aenigmatarchaeota archaeon | reverse complement strand
TTCCCTGTGGCGTTGAAAAAGAAGAATGTGTCGTAAATCCCGGCTGTCTGGCTGTCTGATATGGCTATGTAGACAGTCCCATTGGTCAGGCTGTCGTTATCCAGGTCAAGCCCTCTCTGGTTGCCTGTCTGTTTGTCCCATCCTCCGAGCCTGAACTCTTCCAGCCATCCTATCTTTATGACGCCGCTCTTTGACTTTGAGACGTTTGTGTATGCACCGCTGCCTGCAAGCACGTTAAGCCCTACTATGTTTATCTTGTTCTTGCTTATGGAATTCACTTTCCACTGGCCTCCATAGGAGTCGTTGAATGTTCCGCCTACGGTGTAAGGGCCTCCTAGCTGCGTCATGTTCGAGGTGTTCGTTGAGACCCACAGATAGCTGGTGTTATGGTAGAAATAAAGCGGGCGTGTCTGGTTGCCTGAAAGCCTGCCGTTGTACTGGTTCTCCGACACAAGGCTGTCCAAGCGGCCGTGATAGAACGTCGTGTGGCTCCCTGGAGATGCCATCATATATCCTACCTGTTCGCATCCTTCCATGCCGCAGTTTATCGACATCTCGCCGCATATCGTATTGTTGCTGAGATTCAGGCGGGGCTGCTGCCCAGCGGATACGACTGTCCAGTTCTTTCCGCCAAGAACGAAATAACCGCCAACCACATGAGTAACATTATTCACCATCAATACGCTGCTGTTGGCCCACACTGAAGCCTCAACGCCAGATCCCGTGCACGATCCCTGGCGCCATTCTCCGCTGGATTGGACGCAGAACGTTCCTGTGCCATCTCCTGTGTCTGGCGGACCCATCCACATGATGCCTATGCTGTTATCGCACCTGTCCCTGTCATTGCCTATATCAACGTCTTTGGATGCAGTGTCCTGGTTCCCTACCCAGGCTTCCTCTATGCTCGGTATGCCCACGATGAGGTTCTGCACCATGAAGTACACTTTTTGTGTTTTTTCATACCCGTCTGTGTCATTTATCGAGTATTCGCCTGAATACCACCCGGAAGAAAGGGATGAAAGCGGGGTTGAGATTATGCATGCATTTCCTGTGCAGTTTGTTATTGATGTGTTGATCCTTATTGGAGTGCCTGTCTTATCGTTATATATGGCCCTCAGCTTGGAGCCTGCCTGGCTCAGGTTGTGAGGTTGCGGGGGGTCGCCAAAATCCATTGCTGTGAATGTGACTGTAAGGTTCTCTGAAGAGGAGAAAGGAGATTTCCATTCATCCATTCCCCTGTAAGAAATCTCGATGTTGTACGTGGAGAGCCCAAAGAAGAAGCTCCCTATGTCAGAGCCCTTGCTGGTGGTCACCCTGGCATCAGCCTGGAATTCCCCGTCCTTGTCCAGGCCTGTTATGTTAACGACATATGGGTACCAAACCGCCTCCGGGGGCAGCCATTCAGCATACACCCTTGTGCTGTTGGAAACTGAGGTTGCCACAGAATCTGTAGAAATTTCAGTAGGCGGCCATCCTGCCATCCATTTTATGCTCTGCAGGGTGGCTGAGGATATGGAAAGCATGTCTCCTGTGGAGGGATCCCTGGCAACCAGCGCGAACGCGGCTGAGCCTCCTTTTTCAAAAACCGGTCCCATATCCCGGGAGACGAAAAGGGCTGTCCCGTTGTCTGTTATCTTCATGGTTTCCACGTAGAAGTTCCTTACCTCAAATCCGCCCCAGCCGAAATACGTGTTGTCTGTGTCTGCGAGATCTGTCACTATAAGGTCCATCCCGTACCACCCGCTCTGCATCTTCGGGCTGAGCGGTATTATCGTGATATTGGTGGTCGCGTTCGCAACCATGCCCACGGAAACATTGAAGTCCACCCCTTTGACCATCTCCTTCATGAGCTGGTCGTTCCTGAGGGAGCCCACGTCCACCACAAGGCCTTCGCAGCCTGTGCAGGTGAGGGAGCTTGTCCCCTTGCCCATCTGGCTCATCATGCTTCCCTGGTCTATGTCCACCACGTTCACCGTGAGCGTCACGCTTTTATTTAGACCCGATATGCACTGGCCACCTTCCTGGCTGCACTGCGGAGTTGCCCATATCATGTACTTCTTGAGCTGGAAGAATGCGTTCCCTATTCCCTCCTCCATTGCTCCATTAACATAAGCCTTGAACTTGAACTTCATGGAGAAGAATCCCTCTGCGTCAGGCGCATTGAAAACCAGGGTCCCGTTCTGCACGCTCTCGTTAGCAAGGACCCTGAAGCTGGCTGTGAAAACGTCCTGATAATCAGGGAACTCCTTGTAGATCTCTATTATCTTTGCGCCTGTTATGTTCTGGGGAGGCAGATCCTCCCTTGTGGAAAGATCCTTTATCTTGAGCTTTATCTTCATGGTCGTATTGGGCGCAAAGAACCAGTAGTCGTCACCCTTCGAGTCCACGGAAGCGCCTTCTGCAAAGAGCCTCTGTATCCCGAAGTTTGATCCGGCCTTCTTTATCTCATTGTTGTAATCTATCTGCGCCACTGCCTTGTACGTGCCTGTCCTGTTTGGAGCTGCAAAAATTATCACACACTGCCTCATCACTTCCTGGGGAGGCTGCTCTTGGAGGCTTATACCTGCCATGGATATTGCCCTTGATAGATTTACTATAAGCGCGGACGATACGTCCACGGAAATGCCCCTGTCATCTCTCAGTTCCACCAGGGAAACCAAAGTTCCGCACTCATCCGTTCCCGTGCTTGAATTGTCTATGTCTATCAGGCCCATTCCCTCGGGGCCTTTGGACATCATGCCTCCTGCTGATATGTTTGAAAGGAAAACCATCAATGTGACATTGTCTTGAGGAGCGAAGGCGTTCACCTCCCCGGCTCCGCTTTCTGCCTGGTCTATGAAACGCATGTTCATTGCCATAATCTGGAGAGAAACAGACTCCACTGAAAACCCTGTTATGAATTCCTGTGTGCTCCCTCCATAGCTTCCGCTTACCTTGACTCCGTAATTTCCCGTTATAGAGCCTGTGGAGAAATCATAATAATAGACTCCTGTCTCGCTTTGCGTAAGGCCTGAGGTGACTGTATTCCCGTTCGGATAGGTTATCCTCACGGTGCCTGAGGTGAGGTTCACGGCATTCCCGCCAGAATCCCTTGAGCTTGCATAAATCCTTGCCACCGAGTTAGGGGTGAATGAATTTGCAGGGTTATCGCTCAGGTCCGTGACCTTGCCAATAAGCTTGAATGATTCCACTGTGAAAAATTCAGTACCCTTGCTGTTGTTAAGGTCTATTGTGTATGAACCTACGACTGAAGGCGCTGTGAAATTGGAAATGAAGAAACCCATCTCATTGGTTGTGTTGGTGAGGGAACTTATCACGCCTTTCGAGGAGTTTAGCAGCCTTGCCTGCACCGTAACATTCGGGATGAGGTTCTTGTTGGAATCCTTTGCCATAACAATGAAATTCACCGTAGAACCCTGAGAGAAAACGGATGTTCCGGGCTTCCCCAGGACTACCTTGTTTCCCGCGTTGAACTCTATCTCTCCCACCATGTAGTCCCCGAACCTGTCTCCCTTCTCGAGAACCCTCTCTATCATGCTTGCGTTTCCCGTGTCCTCGCTGTCATTGTAGAGCTGGAATATGCTGTCATCATCCACATAAAGCGTGTCGTACGTGAGGTTGTAGTTCTGGTCCACAAGCACGAAATAGTAGGGCTTTCCTGTGATATTTACGCTTCCGTAATGGATGGTTCCGGATTTGGAAAGCGCCCTCAGCTCAGTGAAATTCCCGCCCGTTGTCTCATTTCCTGCAACTATTATTGCTGATGTTGAGACAGGTATTATGTCCTGCGCGTTTATGAGGTGTGCCTCCAGGTATGTTATCTGGGAAACCACTTCAAAATTCATGAATATTGTTGCCGCGCCGTCTGTCACGCTCGCATTATAAGCCCCCACAGGAACCCCTGAAAGGGATTGGGAAAAGGAAAAGGTGTTTGAGCCGCTCACGCTCATGTAAAGGCTTGAGGTGGTAACGGTTATTGGGGTCGAATTGGATATCGTGAGGGTCATGTTTATCTGGCTCATGTAATTGGTTATGTTTCCCGTGACAGAAAGGTTCTCGCCGGTTGTGTATATCAGCTTGCTTGTATGCGCATAGAAAGAATACGCGCCAGCGGGGGAGGACAGAACTAATAGTGAAAAAACTGAACAGATGACCAGAACCAAACTCTTACCACCCATTTATTTAATACTTTGCAGAGCTTACATAAATGCCTTGTTTAAACATATCCGCTTTTTTCATTTTCCTATCCTATATTATTATTTTGTAATAACCAAAGCGTTTTTAACTCCTGCTCCAAAATTATATCATGGCAAAGAAAGCCCAGATGTTCATAATAACAACGCTTTTCCTTGTAGGCCTGATTTT
>JBGPBG010000077.1:0-4456 GCA_041481105.1 Candidatus Aenigmatarchaeota archaeon | reverse complement strand
TCCCCTTCGTATCCCCTTATGTCCCCGAGCAGGTTGATCATGAACCCGAAGAAGAACCCAATGGGGAAGTATGACAGCATGACAGGGCTAAACCCGCCGACAGCAGCCCCTGCAAGGAAGTCCAGCTGCATGCCGGCCCCTGTATACAGATTCTTGACCAGGAATATCTCCTTCACCCTCATTTTCGAATAGGCAAATGACAGCACGATTATCAGGACGAAAATAAGAAACGATAGCAAGGGAAGGAAAAGTGAGAAGAAGAAGCTTGCCGCAAACATGGAAAGGACTGCAGGCATGCCCTTTCCATTCGTTACAAAAATGTTCGTTCTCTTGTCATTTATGCTGTCCTCCTCCCTGTCAGTCATGTGGTTGTAGCCGTAGGTTGAACCTGTAAGGAAAAAAACCGCAAGAAAGACCGGTATGATAACAGTGCTTAGCGGATTGAAGAGCAGGAATCCGGAAACGCCTATGCATGCTATGTAAAAGCAGGCTTCCAGCCGCATGAAAGCGCGGAACTCCTTTAATGCAAATAAAAAACATTTATGTTTATTTGATTTTTCTTTCATGTTTATTAGAATAGATTTAATATATAAATAATTTTATATTATATTTAAACATGATATTTATTACTCAAGAGTCAAATATGAGTCAAATATAACAATATAAAAGATGTGGATTCGCATGGAAGAAGATGTTCTGGAGGGGATGATGGGAAACAGGTTTCTGGTTTTTCTTGTTAAGGAGGACGCTTACCCGGGGAATATCCTGGACATAGCCACAGCTGCCGGGAAGCATCACAGGAAAATATGCTACGTCTGCAAATAAGTATACAGAAGCAAAGAAACTTTACATTGTCCTAAGCGGGAATACGCTGCCTGAAGAGGAAAGCAAAAAACTAGTGACAGACCTGAGGATGTTCGCGGACAGGGTAATCGAATTTTAGCTTATCCTAGCGCCTTTTTCACCCTTTTCACAAGGTACTTGTTGTCAAAGGGCTTTGTTATGTACTCCACCACATCCAGCTTTTTCAGCGCGTCCTTGCCCACTTCAGAGAACCTTGCCACTGTGAGAAACATTACCTTTATGTCTTTCGTTTTCGGGTTCGCCCTTATCTTCTCCGTGGTCTCCCTTCCGCTCATACCTGGCATCATCATATCCATCAGAATCATGTCGGGTCTCTCTTTCTTCAGCTTTTCCAGGCATTCGGTTCCGCTGTATGCGGATATTACCTCAAACTCCTCCTGCCCGAATATAGCCTTGACAAGCTCAACAAGGCTCTGCTCGTCATCAACTACCATGATTTTTTTCTTGGGCATTTGCACCATCCATTGGCTTATCTAATCTTATGTGAAATTTCTTTAAATAAGGAAAATGATGCTGAAAAATCGAATATGGAGACTGCTCTTTTTCTGGTTTTTGGGGCGTGCTCTGTTTGCAGGTCAGTGTCACTTGTATATTTTTTGTAGAGCGGCTCAAACTTCCTCTTTGCTGCATTATCGCCTATGAACTTGCCTAGGAAGAACACACATTCGTCCAGGAAGTCCTTTGGATAATCCTCCGGCTTGTCGAACTTGTCCACCTGCTTCGCCACCTCCGGGCCGAAAAGCTCGGTTAATACCTGTTTTGCCTCTTCCTTAAGAGTCATTTGCCTGCACCCTTTCTAGGTTTTTCCAGCTCACCCTGTATTGAATGCCTGTAGTAAAAGAACCCATAAGCCAGGAGAATGTAACCAAAATCCCAGAGCAGGTCAATCCAGTTCCCTGTTTCATACGCCGTTCCGAGGTATGAATAGGCGATATCCGCCAGGGACATCATGATTATCGAAACTGTTATTATTATCCAGGACATGGCGAATTTTCCTCCAAGGAACGAGATTATTATCGCGGAACACTCGAACAGCAGAACCATATCCCCGATAACATAGCCTATTACAACCGATTTCTCGAGAGGACTGATCTCCTGGTTTTCCAGCGAGGGCATTATCCCGTAGTAGCTTACGACAACGAAAATTGCCATGCCAGCAAGCGCGACAAGGAATTTCCTGTTTTTTATTACCGGGATTTTTGTGATTTTCCACTCATAATACATGCCTGCGGCAAAAAGCGGGTAGCCAATAATCCACATAAGGTCTGCAAAGGAAGCCATGGGAGCTTCTATCCCCAGGATTATTTCATAAACCGCCCATGCGGACTCCCCGAGCAGCCAGAAGAAAATCCCTAGGGAGAGGAAGAGTAGGGCCTTCCCCTGCATGCTTCTGAACCCGTGGAGCTTGTATGCCCGAATCCCAAAAACAAAAGCCGTGAAAGCGAATAAAATCACGGTCAAATCCGCTATTATGAAGAAATTCTCCCCGAGCGGTTTAAAGATGTAAAGAAGTGTGTTTCCCAGAACAACCGCACACAAAACAACCAATGCAATATGATTTTCTTTCATAGCTCACTCCGCTTTCAGTTCACTCGTATAGTGCATACCCAGTCCCAGCGTGAAAAACGCCAGAGCCATCCCAGAAACGAAAATTATGGTTATCAGAACCAGAGTAAGCGGTTTTTTGTCCAGGCCCATTGTTTTCCCTCTTATACTAATAATCTTGACCGAATTTATTTATATAATTTTAACCGATGTTTATTTTTCTGTCTATTAATGTGAAACCACTTAACATTTTACACTAGTGGTTTTGAGTTGGTAGATTTTTGTGCTTGGCTCGTGGGCCCGCCTGCTTTTTGCTTTATGGGAAGCGTGAAGTGGAAGGTGGAGCCTTTGCCGGGCTCGCTATCCAGCCATATCCTTCCTCCCATCCCCTCCAGGAATTCCTTGCATATGGCAAGCCCGAGCCCGCTCCCCTTTTCAGCCCTTGTATATGAAGAGTCAATCTGGTAGAACCTGTGAAAGAGCTTGGATACGTGCTCCTTGGCTATACCTATTCCTGTGTCCTTGATGCTGAAGTGCACATTGTTCTTGTCTTTCACAACGCTAAGCGACACGCTTCCCTTCGGTGTGTACTTGACTGCATTCGTTAGCAGGTTTATCAGAATCTGCCTGAGCCTTTCCGAATCCATCAATACAGTTTTCGGCACCTCTCCGGATATAGAATAGAATGTTTTCAGGCCCTTTCTTTCTGCGGGTATACTCATCTCGATCGTAACATCATCAATTATTTCCCTCACGTCAACATCGTCGAAACTGAACTTGAAGGTGCCGAGATCTATTCTTGAAAGGTCAAGAATATCGGTCACTAGCCTTGCGAGCCTCTTCGTCTCTGCCATCATTATCTTCAGGTATTTCTGCCTGGATTTTTCGTCAATCTTCCCGTTCTGGAGAAGCTCCGAAAAGCCGTGTATTGCAGTAAGCGGTGTCTTGAACTCGTGCGCTGTTATGGATATGAACTCGTCCTTCTTTACGTCCAGTTTTCTCGTCTCATCCAGCGCTTTCTTCAGCTCTTCCTGCGCCTTGAGCAGTTGCCTGTTGCTCTCCTCCGAATCCTCCATCATATTCAGGACGGCTGTCCTGTTCTCCTCGAGCTCCTCCACCTTCTGGTCAAGCTCCGCTGTCCTTTCTTTGACAGTCCTTTCCAGCTCTTCAGAATGCGCCATTATCTGCTCCTGGGATTTCTTCAGCTCGTGGCTCATTTGTCCCAAAGTCCTGCCCAACTGGCCTATTTCATCCGATGATTTGATTTTCATTTCCACGTATCTGCCCTTTCCTATTTCCTTTGCCGCGGTTTCCAGCTTCATCAGCGGCCTTGATACAGAATTGTAGACGTACAGGGCCAGGAAGATCGCGAGAAGAACGCCTAAAAATGACACGAGCATCAGCGTATACCTTATGTTGTCAATTGGGCCGCCGAACACCTCTTTTGAGTCGTATTCCAGCATTAGTATCCAGCCGAATCCCCTGAAGTCTTTGTAGCCGGTTGAGCGTGCATAGGCAAAGAACTCCTCGCTCTCGTTGCGTTCGGCCGTTTTTATGAAATAGCCACTCTCGCTCTTTGCCTCTTGGAAGAAACCCTCTCCCGAAACATTTTCCAGCGGCTGGAAATTCCCTTCGGAATCGAAAATAATGATCCCCTTTTTGTCCATGAGCTTGAACCCTGTTGTGTTGTACGTAGAGGCGGATTTTGCCTCTTTTATGACATTGAAGGATCCTTCCATGTTCAGCACGAATTTCATCACGCCGACAAAGCTTCCGTTCTCGTCATCAATCCTCACTCCAATCGGTATGGAATAAACACCTGAGCTTTCGTCATACTCCATCTCCGATACGGAAAGCCCCTCCTTCTTTGCCACCTGCCACCATTCCTCATCGTCCTGCCTATAGTCTGATGTCTTGTCTGTAGCAGCAATCGCGGCGCCGTACTTGTTTGTCAGGAAAATCTCGCCGCAGACATTGTAGCCGTATCTGCCATAGTAGAATTCCATCCTCTTCCTCAGCTCCTGTGACATCTGGTTGCCTATTATCT
>JBGPBG010000076.1:0-4493 GCA_041481105.1 Candidatus Aenigmatarchaeota archaeon | reverse complement strand
CCCGGATTTTGGACCTTCCAGATATTCCACCTTTGCTCCCGCATCAATAGAGCAAATCTTGCACTTATCGCACACCATATTGATTCCACTGTCCTGTTTCTTCTGCAAATCATCCAGAGTAGTGGCAGGAATAGCACCAAACATATCATTCAGACAATCCTTTACTATGTGGGTGGCATCCACTACCTGCAGCTGGTTCTCAGAAATCACCAGGTCAGCGGAGAACTTGGCCATGGATGCCTGGACAAACATAACAAACGCTATAACAATCCCGACAAACAAAATCACTCCCAAAGGAGTGGTCACGAATTCGGTGTCGGATTTCATTTTTTTCAGCATACAACACACCCCTTGGGATTGCATGCAGAAGCGGTATAGCAGGTATTGTAATACCCATTTACTTTAGCAATAAACTCGCTGGTTTGCGCAGGAAGGCTGCTTTTCCAATCAGAATAATCCTTTATTTTGTCAAAATTTCCAGGACCCCAGTTGTAAGCCGCCAGGGTCTTGTCCATGTCTCCATACTGTTTTTTCAGCTGAGCGAGATACCTTGCTCCTCCCATGACATTTTCATCCGGTTTAAAGGGTTTGACGCCAAGCCCGCTTGCTGTGTCAGGCATGAGTTGCATGAGTCCCAGTGCGCCTTTACTTGATTTTAGGATATAGCCGTTCTTGCACTGCATGAAGGCGCTTTCCTGCCTTATGACAGCTTTTATCCATGCTTGGGTTATTCCCGCCTGCTTGACCTCAGTCTGCTCTGAGGCCTTTAGTACGTAATCATTTTTCTGCTCAGGACTAGGCTCCGCACATTGCACATCTGTATACAAGTGGTTCGGGTCAAGAATTTCACCGTTTATTTTAATTGTCCCTGTAATATCCTTTATAACAGAAACCGCCTGAACCCTTATTGGCTTGAGCGATTCCACATTAACTAAAAGAGGGACTGAGTAGCTTTTGCCTTTGGCTTCATCATACACAACCTTGACAGACGACACGCCACCCTCGTTTGTTATCTCCACAATCAGGGGTTCCTTGAGGCCAAAATCTTTGTACATTCGCCCCTGGTCCATGGTGGATAATGTATTCGCGGAAATAGCAATCATGTTCGCAACTACCTTCGCCTGCCCCTCACTGCTCGACTCCAGGGAAGGGGAAATGAACCTGACGACAAAAACTAGGGAAAGCAGGCATATCACTATCACTCCGACAACGAAGAGCATCCTTTCCTTTGCCTGGGCTTTTCTCATTCCTTTCACTTTGTGCACGGATATTCTACTATTCGATAAACATACCCGGTTTTAGAAACTGCAGCTGTGGCATCAACCTTTAGGGGTTTGTAGCAATAATCAAAAGTATTCTCATTCTTGAGAATGTCCATTTTCAGGTCGCTCAGAGTTTTCCCATTGCAGTCGCCTGCCTGGTTTGAGGGGGAGCAGCACACGCCTTTAGGTATGCAATATGCAATATCCAAAGGTACATCCAAGGTCTTGCACATAGGCTTTATTCTTAAAATATATTGTTTTCCTTCTGTCCATACCTGTTGGAAACTCAATATGGGATGGGTGAACCATTCTGAAAGCCTTGAAAAGAAACCCGTATTTTGTCTTGCCTCTTCAGCCAGAGTTTTGAACGGAATTACAAGAATATACGCTTTGATACTATCTGATTTCGTGCATGTGTCTTCAACTACTTGGGAAAATCCGGATGTCGGCAGGTCATCCTTATTGAACACTATTATCCCGCCTGCGCAGCTGCCACCCACTGTTATCTTTTTCACTTCCTGGGATTTTTCGTCTATTAATGGTTTCGCGCTTGCAAGGTCTGATTTTATCTGGTCAGCGGCCTTTCCCATGTCCGCCCAGCACTTGCCCTGCACAAATTCAGTGAATTTGTTTATTGCCCAGTATATGACCACAGCAGCAAGGATTATACCAAAAGCGAGGAAAATTATCACAATAAGCGCGGGTATGGCAGCCTTTCTCATATTAATAGTTATTGGTTTTCACGCTTAAATTACTAAGAAATTTGGCATCATGGCTTAAAGATTCCGCTAACATCCCATCCCATTAACTTTCCTGTAATAAACCATATTATGACAATAACTGCTGCTGTTATAATTACCGCTATAATAAGCCAAAGCATAAGGGAAGCCATACCCTTTCTGAATTTCCCCAGGAATCCGAACATTCTATCTATCCCAATATCTTGAATTTTGTGACAGCTACCCAGACAAGTATGGCCACAATAATGATTGTGGCAAAGAAGAATATAAGCCAGTGTACCATGCTTTCAGTCTCCCCCTGGCCTTTCATGTGGTTCCTCCTCCTGCAGGAGTATTTGTTCCAGGCAATCCAGTGCTTCCTGAAGGCGGCTTCAATCCTCCGCTTAGGATCTGCTTGAACCAGTCCTGAAGCCCCTTGAGCATTCCGGAGGACTCCCCTCCCCAAACGCTTATCAGCGCCACGAACACCACAAAAGCTATCACAATCAGGATAATCACGACCAGGACTCTGATAGTAAACTCCATATTATTCACTCAAAGTCTTATTATGTAGGGTTTTCGCTCTACAGTCGCAGGGTCACAGAAGCTTACGCTTTCTCGACCCTACCGAACTACCCATTGACTGACAGCCGAAGGCTGTCTTTCGAGAATCGCCTCGAAAAGGCTGTACAGGACGCGGATTGTGAATTCCATAGTATCACGGCCATCTTTCATATTGCTCAGCAGCTACGTATGTTGCACCTGCAAGTATTCCTGCTGTAACCTGTGGGATAAAACCCACACCAAAATATTTAAGCGTCAAATCAGTTAAAATTGCTCCAACGAAGATAAATCCTGTATATGTTTTAGGTCTTGTGAAGCAGAAATTTCTATCTTCGTTATACTTAGATTTATCTACTGAAACCTGTATAGCATATGCTTTGCACCAGAAGGGACTTGTTCCACTGACAAAATCTGAGTCAAAGTCATAAGAAGCAGTGTTTTCGGCTCCACATTGCGGCACATACTTCAAATAGTCCAGGTCAGATTTACATGAAGGTGTTCCTGTTATGCTTCTTACGCTTTCTTCGCAGGCTTTGTTCTTGGTAGTAAAAGCACATTCAGCCGAGGAAGTTGTTGGATCAAATGTGTACGTTTGACAAAAAACTTCTGTTTCCTTTATTTTCAAGTCTGCATGACAGGGTGAAGCAAGATAGAATTGCGTATACTTTTCATCTAAAATTTTCGAAGGGTCTGATAAGATGCTTAACTGTTTATCTAAAATTACAACATAGCCAACGTCTAAAGATTTATCTGGATTTCTCGGATCTGTTGTTAAATATTTCTTATTCTCTAATGGCTTCTGAGTGGGTGATAAGTAAGGGGTTTTTATAACTATATTTCCAGGTTTCTTGTTGTATTTCTCATTCATGCTGTCAACCAGCGCCGCCATGAGCGCGGGCGGCGTTGTGACTTTTGCTACTTTCATTATGGTCTCTATGTCAGACCAAGTAGTCCCAGGCATTTCCGCACCTACCAGTTTTAAATCTTTGAAAACCAGTAATTTCTTCTCAGGCGCTAAAGCTTCAAACGCTGCGCTTTCTATAAAGGCAGGATTGCCATATTGGTCGAGTATATATTTTGAGTAATATCCCTTCAACGCTTCCCTCTTTACTTCACTTGTCGCCTCTTTGCCGAAAACCGCTGTTATCGTCTTGTCTTTAGCCATCTTGAATGTAGATGTTACTTTTTCCAAGAATTCGGATCCTATTGCAGTTAATTTTGTTCCAACCTTTTCTGCAACAGTTGTTGCGCCTTTCTTTATCAACCATCCACCTCCTTCAAGAATCTTATCGGCTGGCAATGCAAATAAGACCACCGTGCCAACATTGTCCAGCCAAGTTGAATATGAACTCCAGGCTCGTTCTTCACCTTGAGGGAAGTTCTGCCAATAGACTATGTATTGAGGGTCTCCGTAGCCAGCTATCCACTTCTCGGCAGTCGTAACCTTTTGTGGGAGATTGAAATTATATACGGTACAACCATATTCTTCTTTTTGTGGACTTGAAAAAAGGTTTTTTATTCTGTAATATGCGCGTGTATACCATGGATCAAGCGGCTTTATCTCCGGTATAGTTTCTTTCTTGAAATTACATTCTATAGAAGGACCTGTCTGCGCAGCGTTTTCTATAGCAAACCCTGTTACTCCAGAAAGTTTCATAGATTGGAATTGGGTTGAACATGAAAGTTTGTTTCCCGCCGATACAGAATTAATAGCACAAATTAAAGCATCTACAGATTTGTCCACTGTTGCGTCATTTTTGGAAGTTGTATCTCCCCCACATATCGCCGGATTCTTCGCGCAAAACTCCGCCAGCAGGCTGGAAATCCCCCCGCTCGCCGCGATTATGAGAATCACAATTCCCAGCCCTATAATAATCACCAGAAACAGTTTCATCATCTCCTCTACTTCGAAGCCTATGCCGCGCATTCGCCTGGAGGAGATTCCCAT
>JBGPBG010000075.1:0-4531 GCA_041481105.1 Candidatus Aenigmatarchaeota archaeon | reverse complement strand
CCGTGCTCTGCTGCGGCATAAACATAGGAGCAGGCACAATCTCCGCGAACTTGAGGCATGACAACGAGAACGTGAAGATGCTGATAAGGAATGACATCGTGGACTCCCAAAGGCGGAAACTTGGAGTAGTGATAGCGGACGGAGTGCATACAGGAATAAACACCTGCATCTATCCGGGCCGCAAGATATGGCCCAACAAGCACACACTCCCCGCGGAAGTGGTGGCAAAGGATAAAATCTGATTTTTAAGAGGGCTTGACCTAAATATAATCATGGTTAATCTCCCGAGCAACTTCCTTGATCCCCAGGCGATTTTCAATTTCGCCAACACACAATCTGCAGGCTCATGGCTGGGCCTCGGGATAAACGTGATTGTTTCTACGCTTGTCGGAGGCATAGTGCTTATCTTCCTTGTGGAGATCTTCAGCCACAAGTTCGGGGAATCCATAAAGCCGCAGAACGCGTTCCTTGTCACGCTTATAGCTAACATCGTGACATATTTCGGGATAATAGGCCTGCTTGCCGGGCTTGTGTCAGCGGTTCCTGGCGTGAGCATAATCCTGATAGTGCTTCCTCTTCTCGTGTGGTTCGTACTTATAAAGGTATTTTTCAGCGAGATGAACATACTTCATGCATTTCTCGTGGCAGTGATATTCTTCATGATGAGCATGCTGGTAATCCCATACCTGGTATCATTGGTTGCGGGATTCATACCCGTAAGCCTGGCTTAGTCTTTTCTAAATTTCTGTAAAAAGAATTAAGAAACCTCAAATTCCATCCTGCAGGTTGTGGGGAATTTTGCAGACGCCCTTTTCAATGCTATCTTGACCGCGCCCTCCTGCGCCTTGTTCGCGCGTATCTCCATTATCCTCTGTCCGGGATGCACATGTGCAGCAGTCCCTATCGGCCTTCCGAACGCCAGCCTCATCCCCGTCTGGAACCTGTCCGCGCCCGCTCCAGTCGCGACCGCGTTCTCCCTCAGGATCTCGTGCGGGTAGACAAGCACCTTCATGAAGTATGCTTCCTTCGAGCCGAACTTGTCCATGGCCTTGTTCGCAGCCACCCTTGCGGCCTCGAGCGCGTTGTGCCTTATCAGAATATCCCTGTTCGATATTAGAAAACCCTTCAGGCTGAATTCCCTCTTGGGGTCACCCATCTCGAACTTGTGAATCTTATTGGCGGGAACGCCCTTCACGTAACCTTTCTTGGGCTTCGCCCTGGACTGCCTTGTCCACGGCCTCTTCGGCGTCCTATAACACTTGGCTGGTCTTATTCCCATAATATGCACCTTTAGCTGACAATATAAGGCATGTGTGCTTATAAATATTTTGATTGACCTGTATTAGGAAAAACGAACGGGTCCCCCACAAAATAGAATAAATCAGGCTCCTCAGCACCCTTTGCTTTAGCTTCCCTAATAACATCCACAGGATTATCGCCATAGCTGGCCACCCTCCCTCCAAAGGAATAAAGGGCGACAAATTTATCTTTGTATTTGCTCAGGTCATCCTCATCTATCAATTTCATGCATTTCATGCTATCAGTCCTTGTCGCTGTGTATCCTGCTCTCCGAAACTGTTTCCTGGTTCCTGTATTTGGCTCCCTTCCTCTTGTCATAGGGCGTCTCGCAGGGAGAGCTCAGCTTGAAAAGAAGGAGCTTACATATCCTCATTCCCGGATAGAGGGTGACAGGCATTTTCCCGAGATTTGAGATCTCGAGCACGAGCTTTCCGTGGAAGCCCGGGTCCACCCAGCCGGAAGTTATATGGGCAGTTATGCCAAGTCTCCCCAGTGAGGAGCGCCCGTCCACATAAGCAGCCAGATAATCAGGTATCTTCACAGTCTCTTTCGTTATCCCGAGGATGAACTCCTTTGGGTGGAGAATGAAAGGCTTTCCGTCCGAGGTGTAGGATTGCGTGTACTCTTTCGGGTTCCTTGAATCTATGAACGCCTCAGAGGTGTACTTGAACACCCTGAACTCAGATCCCAGCCTGAGGTCCACGCATGCAGGCTGAATCTGTGTCTCAGGATCATCCAGCGGCTCTATAACAAGCTTCCCTTCCTCCAGAAGCTTCCTAATCTCGTGGTCCGGGAGTATCATATATTTCACCTGATTTCAGTTTGAAATGGCAAAAGCCATTTCTTTCGCAAATCTAATCACATTAATTATCAAACTAAATATTATATAAGTTGATTGTGCATGAACCGGTTCATTTTCATCCCAGGCAAGAATCCGGAGCTCTCCCTGGCGGAGCTGGTCTCATGGTTTGACTCAAATAGCATCTACTTCAGGGTGCAGGAGATAGGGAAGGGTTTCCTGGCAGTGGAAGCGGAGAAAGCGCCTGAAGCGGATGACCTGGGGGGGATGGTAAAGGTATGCAGGCTTCTGGAGAGTTTTGACAAGAGGCCCGCGTTACACCCCGGCAGCATTTTCGATAACGTTCCGGCGAAAGACCTCCCCAAGGAGAAGCTGTTCGGCCTCAGCGTCTACCCGAACTCCAAGAAAAACAACAGGTTCTTCAACAGCTTCGCCTCCGCCCTGAAGAAAAACCTGCGCCAGGAAGGCATTAATTCGAAATTCATGCCTGTCCCGAAGGAAAGAAGCGCCCTCACACATGTGGAGGTGCTGAAGAAGAGGATTGAAGAGATTGTGATATGCATTGGAAGGAAAAAAATCCACGTGGCCAAGACAGTCTCGATACACAATCCGTTCGAGTTCCAGAAGCGCGATATCGGGAGGCCTGAACAGAGGCCCATGTTCTCGATACCTCCAAGGCTAGCAAGGATTATGATAAATTTGACCGGCTCCAAAGGCGTGCTTCTCGACCCGTTCTGCGGGATGGGAACAATCCTCCAGGAGGCAAGCCTGATGGGCTTCGATATTCTGGGGACCGATATAGACGAGGATTGCTGCATGGCAGCTATAGAAAACCTCTACTGGGTTTCACAGGACTATAAGCTTTCTCTCGCGAATCTGGACAAAAAGATTATGAAGCTTGATGCAACCAAGCTCTCGAAAGTCTTCCAGCCCAAGTCCATAGACGTGATAGTCACGGAGCCGAACCTTGGGCCTGCGCTAAAAATTGCCCCGGATGAAAATAAGGCCGAGGGGATTCTCCGCGGGCTCAAGCCGCTTTACGAGAAGTCGCTGAGAGAATTCTCCACGATTCTGAAGGATGGAGGAAGGGTATGCATGGTCCTCCCGCGGTTCGAATTCGATGAGCACTTCGCCCACCCGGAGACAGAGAAGCTCGCGGCCAGGGCAGGGCTTAGGCCTGTGGACATCCTGAAAAAACACAATCTCCCTCACGCCTTTCCCTATGTGGACAAGGAAGAGAGGCACAAGACCATCCGCGAGATATGGGTGTTCGAGAAGATGCCCGAGCCTCCTTCCAGACCGGAGGACCTGCCTGAATTAAGGTACACCAAGAAGAATTTCAAGCCAGAATGAGCCTTATGGAAAGCTTAAATCCCTTTTGGACAACAATTATCAAGTGATTTTCATGGAGAAGATTCAAACCGATGAGGACTGCACTATTCATATACACTGCTCCCGGTACGGGCTGATACACAGGGTTAATTGCATTTATAGTGCAGGGATAGAGAAGGGAGAAGTGGAGTGCGAATTATATAAAAATCCCTCTTATCACAAAAATCCCGATAAAAATCAAGCAGGTACGATAGAAAAACAGGCCCAGTGATTCCATGAACAATAAGGACAATGAAATTACAGACAAGGCGCAGCTGAAGCCCAAATGCTCTGTCTATGACTTGTGCCCGGCTCCTATGGAAAAATACTGCGGGAAATTCTGCTATTTGGAGCTCTACTATCTCAGCGCTGAAAATTTCGGGGAAGATATGAGTGAATATGACCGGAAAATCTAGGTTTCCGGTAAGGCTTAAAAATCTTTAAGGAAAATGAGATTCAAGTGGTTTTTATGGGAAAGATAGAGACAGAATTTATTGGAGAAGACATGAAAGGAGATATGTGTCCTTTTGATGAGGATTGTCTGAATCCAGAAAATTACAAAAGTTGTTCAGACCCTTTAAAGGACGATTTCCCAGGATACTGCAGGCATGCCTCTGGCGCTTATTTTGACACAAGAAAGAGATTAAGGGATTAAACTCCCTTGGCTGCCTCATAAACCTCTTCATACACCTGCATACTCACTGAGAAGTGCGTGTAGTGCCCGACCCCGATCCCGAGTTCATCCGCGATGTATTTCTGCAAAGCTGAGAAAGCGTATGCGTTCCCCGGCCATGCGCTGTACAAATCATTAGTCTTCATGACCACGTTCATGTGCAGCTTGTCCTCGACTACCTGAGGATGCATGATTACCAGGCATGGGGAGGACGTGTCTATCCTCTCTGGCGTGAACTTAGCCAGGTCCCTCATGGGTATCCAGGTGTGCATGACAGCGGTCCTTCTGGTCGGGTCCTTCTTGAAAATCTTTATGACCTCCTCAACCTGGTCCAGCCTCTGCATAACGCATTTGCCCTGCGAGACCTTGTGTATGTACTCCTTCAGCTG
>JBGPBG010000074.1:0-4553 GCA_041481105.1 Candidatus Aenigmatarchaeota archaeon | reverse complement strand
CGTCCAGAGTGAGCGTTCCTGCCCATACCTCCGTGTCTCCCTTTATTATGGACTTCACGCTGATTGAGCCCGCCTGCGTATCGTTCCTGTAAATGTCTCCTGTTGCCGAGCCGTTCCCTATCACCACATTCCTTACCTTGAACTTCTCATCGTCAAGGAACAGTATCCCGACCGTGACCTTGGTTTCTGTATTGTTAATCACAACCGTCATCTTGGCGACTCCCACCTTGACTATCTTGAAGTTGGTGGGGTCAGAAGGAAGCGAGGCTATCCCCTTCCCGAGGAAGCCCAAGGTATCGATAACAGGGGTTGCGGATGTCGTCTGCCCTCCCAGGTTATCATCCTCCGCAAGGGAAAGGGCAGGTATTGCCAGAACAAGTAGTGCTGCCACTGAAATTAATATCGCTTTTTTTGCTTTCATTCACATCTCCTTTTTTTAGTATAACGCGGATTTGCGAAGGAAGGTGACTCTCATACAGTCTTGCAACCGCCACCTTCAAACTAAATCTGTGCCAGTTGTGAATCCGCGCTATACAAAATAATATAGTTTCGGATACTAAAATATCGCGTGAAACGGTTTGGAACGGTCCATTAGGTAGAACACAATGGTCTTAAAAATCTAATACCGATTCTTTTATCATGGCAATAGAGCTGACCAAGAAGTTGCGTGTGCCGATAATAGACCTGCATGCGCATCTCAGGGAGGATGTAAAGTATCACACTTCGATAGCCAAGTATTCTGGGATAGACTTTGTTGTGGCAATGCCCAATACATCCCCCTGCCTGGATACTGTAAGGAAAATAAAAGAATATTCTGGAAGGGAATCTGCCATCCCTTTCGCTGTCACGAGCGCCATAACCAAGGGAAGGGAGGGGAAGAAGCTCGTTGATATCACACCTACAAATAAATATGTTGTCGGCTTCACTGATGACGGCAACTGCCTGAAAGACCTGCACCTGCTTTATGACATTCTGGAGAGTTACCAGCTGGTAATGCTGCACGCAGGCGATGATTACCCTTTTGACAAATGGCCCAGGGGAACATCAGAATCCTTCTGGGTGGATAAATACCTTGAGTTAAACAGCGGTGAGAAAAACCAATTATACATCCAGCATATCAGCAGGAAGGATAGCGTAGACCTTATCAGGCAGGCAAAGAAGGACGAAATATATGTGATTGCAGAAACCTGCCCCCATTATTGGAAATGGACCACGAATACTATGGGGGTTCCTGTGAATCCTCCTATAGGAAGCAGGGAAGACCGTGAAGCCATAAGGGAAGGGCTTTCAGACGGAACCATAGACATAATAGCAAGCGACTATGCCCCCGAACCCAGGCCAAAAAGGACGGGCATAGCTGACTGGGAAAATTACAGAGGCGACTGCCTGCAATTGGTTGAGGATGGTATTGTCACGGAAGACCGGCTCATCTCGCTCGTGTACAAGAATCCAATGGGCATAATAACGAATTCATTTGGGTATAGGTCAGGGAATATCAAGATACCTAAAAGATTGCTGATTGATTAGTCACGCTTTCCACTCAATCCGCTTAGTCCGGCCGGTCTTCTCCCTCTCTATCAGGCCCTTCTTCTCAAGCCTCTGGGTTATCCTGGTCATCTTGGACTTTGAGAAGCCCATCTCTTTCTCGAGCCGGTTCTGGTAGCAGCATTTCCTCTTCTGGAGAATCTCCACGACCTTCCTCTCGTCCTCGGTGAACCCGCGCAGGAATGCATGATGCGTCTTCTTCCTGTTCCAGAAAAAGAGCCATACAAAGCCAGCTGCAAAAATTACCACAATCCCGGGCAAGAGCAGGAAATCCGCGTCCTGGTAGGGATTGTACATCTTGGCGGATATGGGGACATCCTCTCCGGGATTCTCTATGCTCCACAACAGGGATATCCTTGCCCCGTCCGTGGTCTTGCTGGGAGTTCCAGGAGAGCACATGTCCCTGTAAAGGGAGAATCCCTGGGGAAGAATCACGGTTATATCCGCCTTGCTGAGACCGGCTGGGGGACGAAAATTGGTGAAGAACTGCATGATATTCCCGTTCCAGAACACCAGGTCCTTTGAGGAGAAGGATATGTAAAGCTCTCTGGTTCCAGAAGGCACAAGCAGCCTCACCCTGTTCTCTGTTCCTGTATTTTCTACGGTGTACTGGATATCATTCCGGCCATCCGTTATCCTGAGGTTGGAAATGTCCCCCGCAAACATGTACGAGAAGTAGGACTCATTAACCTCCTGGCTGAAAACCACATGCATGCTCTCCTTGACCTCACCCGAGGGCTGGATGTCAAAGGCTATGGAGTAGCTGGATATCTCCGCGGCTCTGGCCGGGACTAGAGCTAGCATGAAAACTGCAATCAGTGATAGCACTAAGGCTCGGAGCTTCATAATCCAATTTAGAGCAGCTTTTTATAAATAAAGGATTCCAAATCTGTCCATGGCTGATTTTTTCACGGAATTCTTCGTGAACCCCATCCTCCTGAATGGCTGGTTCAATCCTGTGAACACGCTCCTCTGGGGAGTGATTCTTGTAGTGGCGGCTTTCCTGGTTTACAGCAAGCTGCTTAAGAGGCTCAAAATCCAGATTGACAAGCATTTCGCCCTGGCAATCCTGCCATTCGTTTTCTGGGCTTCCTCCACCCGCGCGCTGAGGGATTTGTTCTACGGCCTTGCACAGCAGGCTTCTGTAGGCGATCCCCGATTCCTCAGTGATATAGCTTACCAGATCAGCCTTGTCCAGCAGCAGGCTTTCTCATACATCATGAAGTTCGTTCCCATTCCTCCAGTGGCAGGATTCTTCTCTTGGATTGTCACATTATTCCCGACTCCCGGAAGCTATGTCTTCACCTTCATTTTCGCGCTGGCCTGCCTTTTGCTGGGCCTAGGAATCCAGAAGATTTCGGCTAGAAGGCGTCTCGGACGCCTTCAATTCAAGAAAGCGATTCCGTACTGGAAGCCCATGTTCGTGATAGGATTGGCTTTCTGCGTGCTTAACGTGTGGATGCTCCCCTTTACGAATCCATTGGGGCTGGGGATGATACTGGGGATAACAGGAGCTTTTGCCGCTGCCTTTTTCGGGCTCACATTCCTGCAGGAGAAAAAGAAGCTGAAGATTCCCCTGTTCTCGAGAGTGAACTCCTCCCTCCTCTCAGCCCACATGCTTGACTCCTCGGCCACATTCGTGTCAGTCGCATTCTTCGGCTATTATGAACAGCACCCCGTTCCCAGGTTCTTCATAGACGCGATAGGCCCCTGGACGTTCTTTATCCTCAAGCTTGCCGTGCTCCTGCCATCCCTGTACATAATAGACAGGTATGCGGAAGATGGGGATTTCAAGAACTTCCTGAAGATTGTGATACTGATCCTCGGGCTCGCGCCTGGATTGAGGGATAGCATAAGATTAGCTGCTGGAGTGTAATCTCAAACAAAAGAGAATCGGATAGTGATGAGCCATCAACTCCGAACGCTGATTTTTGCGCAATAATAATTTCCGTTGGTATCTTGTGTCCAGTAGCAATCATTTGGTTTTGCATCACAATCGCTTTTAGCGAGGCTCTGGCAGTCAATTGTGGAAGGTGTTGTTCCGCCCGTCCCTCCCTAGCAGTTCTGTGTGCTGGGCGCGCATATCCCCTTGCCTTTGCTCTGCCCCGGATATTGCTCGCTGCAGCATTTGCCGCTCGCGCATTCGTCCTTCGAGTTAGCGATGTTGTCCGCGCAGCACCAGCTGCCGAACTCCACCTTTACAAGCTTCTGCTGGGAGTTTGCGTAAGTGTAGTTTGCGTGCGCGATGATTACGTAGGTCTTTGTGGGGCTGGTTCCAAGCTTGCTTGTGGATCCCTGCTTCAATGCCTTGAAGTGGCAGAAGAAAATCTGGTCCCCTGTTTTCAAACCCTTCCATTCCACTTTGCCATCACTGTAGCTTCCTCCCCCATTTTTTGGATCCGGACTACATTTGTCATCCGCAAGTATAAAATCTGTTGGATAATTAAGCACAATGCTGTCTATGCCGCTTATCTTCCCGCCTTGTTGGTTGCTCATGAGGTTAAGAGCTATGTGGAAATCCTGTGTCTCTAGGATAGGGTTCTTGAGCCCAGGAGTGCCTATCGGGAACTGTACAGGGGCGCTGCTGTATTCCGACTTGATAATCTGGAGCCTTGAGTTCAGCTGGTCGAGCTTTGCGAGCCTGTCCCACTCGGCCTGGCTGATGAACTCTATTGGGACCTTGGAGTCGGACTGATATTTGTAGGAGAGGGTTACGTTTATGGGAATGGATTTCTTCCTGAGCTGATAAATTGCGGAATTGGAACAGCTTATCCCGCTGCTGGAGAATACGGCCTGCCATATGTTCTGCCTGGTGAACGGGGCTTTCAAGTCATCAATGCCCTGCGAAGTGGCATAGTTTTGCACGCAAATGTAAGTCTTGTCAACAGTATCTGCCCAAGCGGTTTTTGTTGCGCAATCTGTTGTTATGCCTATTCCGGATATTGTTACTGTATTATTTCCAACTTTCAGTTCCGGATTCGGAACAGTGTTCAATCCGGGAAGACCGG
>JBGPBG010000073.1:0-4603 GCA_041481105.1 Candidatus Aenigmatarchaeota archaeon | reverse complement strand
CCCCTTATCGGATCTTATAACCAAATCTCCTTCTTTCATATCTTGCGACCACGGCTCATTGTTTAATCCGGGAGGATCGTACAAAGCCATGCCTATGCCCCCGCGGAACTTATTATTTGCATTTAAGAATATTATGCCAGGATTCCCGGTGGATGCAGTAGGCTGAATCACTATACCCGTAAACGCCGAAAACGATATATCGGGGCTTGTATAACCATCTACTTTAATATGAAGCCCGGAATAAGGGTTCGACGTCCCTATGCCGACGCTGTTGCCGTTATCATAAATTATTGAATTCCCAAGAGAAGTTCCCGTTCCTGTCCACTTCGAAAGGTAATTCGCTGTGCCGGAGCCTGTGATGCCGCCGGCTCCCAATGGCCAGGAACTTCGGCAGTTGTTGCCTATGCATACCTGGCTGCATGTTCCTGGTGTATCACATCTTGTGTCAACTCCGCTCACAGTGCTCAAACACTTCCCTCCTCCGGCGTTGGTGCAAATATCGTCTGAGGCGTGAATTTGGCCGGCCACATCCAGTTTCTGCGCTGGACTCGCCGTCCCGATGCCGACCTTGCCTCCTCCTGGATTAAGTATAATGTCCTGCCCTCCTGATGTCTTTAGCTCAAGGTTGTTGCTCATTGCCTGTATCAGGGCCCAACTGCCGGAAATGTCAATCTGCTGGTTGACCTCGCACAGGGCATCCCCGTTGCAAGCATCAGCAGTATCAACAGCGCCGTTTCCATTTGCGTCAACGCTAACCGTGGGGGTGTCCGTCCTCACTATCTGCTGAAGCGGGTGCCAGCCCCTGTTCGGATTGAAAGCCGCGCTTGCCAGGCTGAAAGATAGCATAATAACAGTTATAGAAAAAAACAAAAACAAGTGCAATCTTCTTGCTTTAGCTATCCTTTTCATTAATTAATTATTTGTTGGAACCCCTATATAAAGCGATTTTGCAGTAAATATTTTATCTGATTTTCCAGTAGAAAAGCCCGGATAGAACAAATAGTATCAGGATAGATGCAATCTCTATCCCGGGGAAGGCTGCCGGGAACCCTATCATTATGCTCAGGGAATCGTTGCTTCTTATTGGATATGTCTGCGAGCCTGCCTGGAGGTCAAGTGTATAGTCTCCCTGGTCTGTTGAGATGATTTCCACGTATATTGTCTTTTGCTCGTAGGGATTGAGCAGGGCTGTTACGTTTCTTTGGTCACTGCTCATCCATATTATTGGAGAAGACTGGAGGAATCTTGCAAGGCCCGGCGGATATGTTCCCTGTAATGATATATTAATCATATCCGGGATTGATTTTATGTTCCTTAGCTCGATCCTGACGTGATAGCTTTCCCCTATGCTTATGAAAATGTTGTGCTCATGCAGTTTCATAATCAGGTTGTTGGGGGCTGATGTGAAGAAAATGTTTCTGGAATATATGTTGCCCGCCCTGTCCTGCGCCCTTATCTCGCAGCTTATTTCCGTCTCATCGCTGTAGGATATCTGCGGCGTCTGGCATGAACTTATCCCTCCGAACTGTGCTGCCTGCGGGCACTGCACAAATACTATAGAGGGTGGGTTTATGACTGTGCAGTTTATGGTGTGGTTGAATATCCCAGAAACGTTATCCCATGCAGCCGAGTCTATTGTAACTCTTTTGTTTGCCTTGTCATCATTGAGAGGAGGATAGGGTATATTCGGAAGTTCGGTGTCAACCGTTGTGTTCACTTCTTCTGAATAGGAACCTGTGTTGCCCACCAGGTCTGATGCATTCACCCTGAAGAAATAGGTCTGGTTGTTCTGAACCTGGATAGGGGAGGAAGAACCGAACATATCTGAGAGGGAAGTGGTTTGGTAAAGCCAGTCATTCCAGTCCCTGATTAAAGAGCCGTCAGACCATGATGCCTTGTACTGGACGCTGTAGTTTGAAATGGGTATTGTGACAGCGATGAGGCTGCAGCAGAGTTTTGTGCTGTATGCGGCGCAATCACTTACGTGGGCGTTGGTTTCTTCGCTGATGGAAACTACGCACGTATTGTATGAGCTGCAGTCTGGCAAGTAGTCGCACTGAACCGGGAAATAATTAGATGAAAGATAGATAGGGAGGGGGTAGTTTGAATAGGTGTTTTCTTGGACGTGCGCGTTTGTGGGTTCCGAAACCCGCAGGAGAGTTTCATAATAAGTGTTCGAGTTTGTGGTATCCAGAGATGTTCCTAGGGTGTCCCAGCATCTTACTTCATCAGCACCCGCCACTGGAGCAGTGTTTGCATTGCCGTCTGATATGGTAAAGAGTGTTATTCCTGGCGGGCAGGAGCCGGAATGGCAGACTATGCAATCAAGGTCGCCGGACAACATGACCCCAGATCCCGACCATGAAACGGGGAAGCTGTTCTGTCTTGTCCATAAGGTTGAGGGTTGGGTAATCCAGGATGTTTGTGCTCTTGCAGGCATGATTAATAAAAACAAGAAGCAAAATAAAGCGACAGTTACTAGTATTTTCGACCACATATTAATAATATTTTGTACTGGGGATATAATAAATAAAATTACTCGGAAGGCGTCCACTTCTTCTTTAGCTCTTCCCATGTGAGCTCGCGGCCCTGCTTCCTGAAATGGAGCCAGACGAATGCAAGGATTAAAAGGATTACAACCCCTCCTGCTGTCAGGAAAAGCCAGCCCCAGACAAAGCATGCCGGGCAGTCTCCCCCGCAGTCCATCTCTTCCTCGCTTCCGTCCTTAATGCCATTGCTGCATGTGTTGCAAGTCTTCTCCTCATCAGCAGTGCTTCCGTCGCAGTTGTTGTCCTTGATTGTGCCTGTGCATGTGGCCGGGGCGCCCGGGTAAACGGCCGGGTCATTATCATTGCAGTCTTCCGCAGGTCCATTCGTGCAGGAGTCTGAACCGGGGCTCCCATAGCCGTCCCCGTCCTTGTCAGCGCACGTGGCCTGGCATCCGGCCTCCTGGTTGTCTATTATTCCATTACAGTCATTGTCCAGGTTGCTTGTGCAGTCCTTTTGAGAAGGCAGTATGCTGCACTGGCTCCACGTGCCTCCAGTGCATGTTTTCACCGCATCGCTGCAAATGCCCTGATTCTTGGCGCATGGCTGCGTGTCCCCGTTGGTGCAGCAGTTCCCGTTCTCATCAATCTGGCCGTCGCAGTTGTTGTCTATGCCGTCGCATATCTCGTTCGTCGCTGCAAGCAGGCTTGAACCATAGCACTGGCAGTGTGTGGACTGGATGGAGTTCCCGCCGTTCACATCGTCAACAATCCCATTGCAGTCATTGTCTATGCCGTCGCATATCTCTGTGGTCGGCTGCTTTGTGGCGCCTGTGCAGTTGCCCCATGTGCCGTCATTCCTGCATGTTTTTGTCCCTGTCCCGCACAAGCAGCCCTGGATGACATCTCCGGGGGTGCAGTATGCCACAAGGAACTGGTTTGTATAGTTCCGCGAATTCCCGCTCGCATCGCTCACGCTTATTGTGAAGGTCTTCATGCCTGTCGTAACGAGGTCGGAAATCGTCCAGGTAACATCCCATACGGAATAGTTGGAATTTTGGTTGGCTATCTCATCCACAACGTTATTGTTGTAATAGAGCGTCACGTTGCTCACCCTGGTGGCATCCGTGACTTCCGCAGTTACAATCAGGCTTTCATTAACATAAACAGAGCTGCTGAAATTAATCTGCGCATCCGGTGGATGTATATCCACTGTCGTGGACTTCTCAGTCGAGAGGTCTCCCATGTTGTTGGCATTGTCCACAGCCCTGCACCTGAAGCGGTATGTACCGTCCTGCGCATTCAGTATATCTTTTGAAGTTCCAGGACCTCTGTAAAACTGTACCCAGGAACCGCCTGTTCTCTGCTCAACTACGAATTCCTTTATGCCACTCTCTCCGTCTGCTCCTGACCATCTAGGGGTGAAATCGCTGGATGCCTGGTGTGCAGGCATGTCCTGAATCGTGCATGTGGGTTTGGCCGTGTCCACAAGTACAGGAGCCTCGCTCGATTCCTTGGTGTTGCCTGCGTTGTCACTTGCCCTCACCTTGAAGGTATAGGTGTTCCCGTTTTGGGGCGTTACAGGCAAACCATTCTGGCCGAACACATCCGAGGTTGTGGATAGCTGGAAAACCTTCCATTGGGAATAGGAACCCGAACCACTTTTGTAAAAAACTGTGTAATTGCTTATGTCTGTCTCCAAATCCTGCCCTGACCAGCTCACAATGAAGGTTGTGGTGTTTACAACCGGGCTCGCGCTTATGCTTACAGTGGGTGGAACTGAATCGACTGTAGTGCTTTCTACAGAAGAATAGCTGCTTTCCGTTCCCATCTGGTTTGTGGCCTTGCACCGGAACGAATAAGTGACACCGTTCACAGCATTGTTAATAGGGTAGGTTCCGGTGGCGCTCTGGGAGCTGGTCAGCTGAAGCCAGCTGCCTGAACCCTCCATTTTCTCGACAATGATGTTTGCTATGGGTGACCCGGTGGATGATGCCTGCCAAGAGACAGTTATCTGGTTTGTTGTTGTGTAAGCATTCAGGGGAGACGTGATTGTGCATACAGGAAGGGTTGCATCGATTTTTATTATGCCTGATGATTTTGTGACCTCCCTGTTT
>JBGPBG010000072.1:0-4626 GCA_041481105.1 Candidatus Aenigmatarchaeota archaeon | reverse complement strand
TAAAGCTCTCAACAAAGAATTTTCAGCCGAGGGATTCCAAAAGAACAGACGAGAAAAAAGAGCGATTGAATGGATTGAAGAAAGAAGGCGGATTTGAGCCAGAAGGCGCGAAGCGCCTTCAATCCGATGTTCCGCCTTCAATCGTAAATCACCTTCCAACGAAGGTGTTCGATCACATAGGCGTCCTTCCGGTCAAAAAGCAGCAGATTGTATTAAAGAGAGAAGGAGGCTCAGCCTCCTTCAATCGCGAATCTATAAAAAGCGGGGTGTGGGAAATGGCATTAGGGAACAAGAAGAAAGCGAATGAGGATGATTACATGGAGCTGGGGCTTGAGACGCAGGCTCCAAAGAGCGCGAAGATAGTGGTCCACCATCTCCAGAGGTTCTCGGAGACAGACAAGGTGATCAAGAGCATACGCGCGAAGAACATAGTTTTCGTGGGGCTCAAGACCATGAAGCAGACCAACCTGGACGAGCTCAAGCAGGCAGTTGCGAAGATAAACAGGGCGTGCGCGGAGAACGGCTCGAACCTCTCGCTCGTGGAGGAGGAGTGGCTCATAATCACGCCCCAGACCGCGTCGATCGTGTAGCTTCTGCAATTTCTAAATCACCAGCACGTGCCACGTCACTAGGGCTTTCTCTATCAGGCTTATCGCGATTGCTGCAGTGAGGATGCCCATAATCCTTGTTATTATCTTGAGCCCGTTGTTACCTATCACCTTCACTATGCGCGTGCTGTAGTAGAGGAAGAAGAAGCACAGGAAGCATACGAAGAATATGGCTGCCAGGGTTTCCTCCGCTCCATAGGTGTGGGTGAAGTATATGGAAGTGGTTATTGCCCCCGGGCCTGCCAGCAGGGGCGTGGCCACGGGAACTATCACGTCAGCAGGGTCCTTCTCCACAGTCCTTGTCCTGGGGAGCTCTCCCTTTATGAACTCGAAGGATAGATAGAGCAGCAGTATCCCGCCAGCTATCATGAACGCCGGAAGGGATATGCTCATCCTTTCGAGAAGGGCTGTCCCGAACAGGGCAAAGACCACGAGCAGGAGAAGGGCAGCCACGCTTGCCTCCATCGCGGCCTTCTTCTGCTTTGCCCTGTCGCATTTCCCGAACAGGGCAAGAAAAGTAGGAATAGCTATCAGGGGGTCTATTATCACGAACATGGAAACTAAAATCGTGAGGAAATCAAGGGGCATGTATATTATTTAGGCCGGCTTGTTAAAATAGATTAACGGAATCGGTGAATTCATGGATTTCAAGCTTGTTGAAAAGCCCGAGTGGGCCCCCCTCGCCACGTTCATCCCGAACAAGGATGAACCCCTCTACAACTGGTTCTATTACAAGGAGGGGTTCGCTAAGGAGCTGGTCTTCAGGCTTGCGGAGGCGTTCTCCCTGAAAAAGGGAATGCGGGTTCTGGACCCGTTCTGCGGAGTGGGCACCACCCTTCTTGCATGCAAGCAGATGGGCCTCGACTCGCTCGGGTTCGATGTCCATCCTGTGGCAGTGTTCGCGGCAAAGGTCAAGGTCCGCGATTACGATCCCGATAAGCTAAGACAGGAGATAAAAGCGCTCATCAAGGCGAAGTTCCGGCTCCCAAAGGTCCCTAGTGCGGGATTAGCCAGAAGGTTCTTCCATCCAAGGACGCTGGAGGACGCTCTGTTCTTCCGGAACCTGATTCTGGAGAACCGGGACAGGATTTCCAGGGATTTCCTTCTCCTGGGCTTGATGAACGTGGCCATAAAATGCAGCTATGCGTACAAGGATGGGGCTGTCGTGAAGGTGAGGAAGAAGCCCGTCCCCCCGCTCAGGGACATGCTCAGGAGGCAGCTGTTCCGCATGGCTGGCGATATAGAAAGGCTGAAGGTGGAGAAATGCGAGACGCACGCTTCTTTTGGGGATGCGCGCTCGCTTCCAATAGAGAGCGAGAGCGTGGACTGCGTGATAACCTCTCCACCTTACTTGAACAAGATAGAGTACACTAAGATATATGAGATTGAGCATGAGCTCTTCCTGAACTTTCTGGAGGAGAGGCCCGCTGTAAGATCATACATAGGGCTCTCGCTGGGCAAGCTGGAAAAAGACATGATAAGGCTCGAAAAGATACTGGATTACGAGACAGTAAAATCCCTTCCCACGGAGGCCATTCCATACCTCATGGACATGTTCCAGTCAATAGAGGAGATGCACAGGGTTTGCAGGAAAGGCGCGAAGCTCGGGATTGTCGTGGGGAACGGATGCTTCCCGACAGGCGTGGTGGATTCTGACACGCTCCTCTCCAGCATGGCCGAAAGCATGGGATTCAAAGTAGACAAAATTCTGGTTATGAACAAGCGCTGGTGCACAAAAAACCGTGTGGAGAAGGTTGGGATTGCAAGGGAAAGCCTATTGCTGTGGGAGAAATAGCTACCTGAGATGGAAAAGTTTTTCCCACAGCCGCTTGTTATATATCTTCCCTATCATCCATCCGAAGGCGAATCCTCCCACATGTGCCCAGATGGCTATGCCGCTGGATATCCCTCCCAGAATGCTTATTGAACCCAGAACCAGCTGAAGGATGAACCAGAAGCCTATCATGTACAGTGCAGGCATCTCGAAGGTCTGGTAGAACGGGCCTATAGCCTTCACCTTCACTCTCGGGAAGATGGCCAGATATGCTCCAAGCACCCCTGATATCGCGCCGGAAGCGCCTATGGCAGGAATTGCAGAGAATGGGTCTGAGGTGTACTGCACAAGCGCTGCGAATATCCCGGCAGACAGGTAGAATATGGAATATTTTACCCTCCCGAACTTGTCCTCCACATTGTCCCCGAACAGCCAGAGGTAGAGCATGTTCCCGGCTATGTGGTCTATACCCCCGTGGAGGAACATGGAAGTGATTATTGTAAGGAAGGAGAATTCCGCTGGCGTGAAGCCATACCGGGTTATTATATTCTCAAAGTTGGAAAGGCTCCATATGAAAACCGCCACATTGAGGACAATCAGAGCCACGGTCACGAAGGGAAACCTGCTGGAAGGGTTCTCGTCCTTGTAGGGGAGGAACTGGGCTTTCATTAAAAATATATTCGGAGGGTCTGCTTAAATCTTCGTCTCCATGCCCCCGCGCAGCTCCTCGTATTCGTGCTCCCTGTGCACGTGCTTGAGGTTGAGGAGAAGCTCCCTCTCCTTGAAAAGCTTTACAAGCCCGTTCACATGGTTCTTTATGTCCAAGGTCTTCGCATTCAGCTTGTCAAGCAGCTCCCTGTCAAACAGGCTTGTGCCCGGCTTCTCCATCCCGAGAATCTGCTTCTCTATATCCTCCAGCTCTGAGTTCATTTTCGGAATCTCCCTTAGAATCTCAGAGTCGTGAATTACTATCTTCTCGAGGAATTCCTCGGGTATGGTCTCGGGCCACTTCACGTGCTTTATCTTCACCCCGTCAAGGAATATGTCTATATCGTCCCGTATCTTCTGCAAATCGTTGGTAAGGCCCTCCTTCTGCTGCTCGTATGAATTCTCCAGGATGTTGAAAAGGAGATTCTTGGATTTCCTGAGCTCGTCATGAATCAGGTCTGTCATCTTCTCGTCCGTGGAAATGATGTGATGCTTCTCGGAATAGTCATAGGAGGGGATGGCCTTCTCTATCTCCTTTATGCGTGCCCACATCTTTGTCTTCACTTCCTTCCATCCGGATTCGGCCATAAACAACCTATTAGAAATTGTATTCGCGGTTAAAAACCTTTCTATTATAGCCGAACTGGCAGGCGGAAGATTTATAAGTTTTGCCAATACATGTTCAATATGAAAAGAGAATCACACTGCGGGTATCCCGGAGATTTTCTCCAAAAGAAGTATATCGATGTTTCTGGATTCCCCTTTCAGGTTTACTTCTGCCCTGCTTGCAGAAGATATGCGTATTATGGTAAAAAAGGCGGATTAATAAAAAGCATAGAGGACATAGACCCACAAGTCATAGCAAAATTCATCGAAAACATTATCCTAGAGAATGAGGAAAAACAGCCCCGTGCCAGGAAAACCATCCTGGCAGGCGAAGCCTACCCCTTGCAAATCAGATGAAAAGCGGTGCCAGAAACCCCTTTTCTACGTGAGCATGCAAAAAGCGTTTGCGGAAAAAACTAAATGAATAATGGAGCCAATACTAGGGTAATAGTCGCCAGCAGCTTTATCAGCACGTGTAGGCTCGGGCCAGCAGTGTCTTTTAGCGGGTCTCCAAAAGTGTCCCCCACGATAGCCGCCTTGTGCGCTTCCGAGCCTTTCCCTCCGAGGGCCCCTGTCTCTATGTACTTCTTCGCGTTGTCCCAGGCGCCGCCGCCATTGTTCATGATCGTGGCGAGAAGGACTCCTGCTATGGTCCCGACCATAAGGAAAGCCGCCACGGCCTCTGCCTTGAGCAGGATTCCCACCGTCACAGGAAACGCAATCGCAAGGATCCCGGGAAGCACCATGTTTTTCAGAGCGCCCTTCGTGGTTATGTCCACACACTTCGCGTAGTCAGGCTTCTTCTTCCCTGACATTATCGCCTTGTCCTTGAACTGCCTTCTCACTTCCTCTATTATGTAGCCTGCCGTCTTTCCTACAGCCCTGATGGCAAGGGAGCTGAACAGGAAGACAAGCATCGCCCCAAGCATC